>CAYORB010000014.1:9974-25942 GCA_964406295.1 uncultured Candidatus Peribacteria bacterium
GCATTTCACGCTACTTCTTTTTCTTGCTAGGCAAATAAACATTCTTTACTTTTTTAGGTTTTGAATGTTTTTTTGTTGGATATACTTTTATGTAAGTGTGAAGGGTTTTTCCTATATAAGCTATTGTTCCAAGTAATGTAATGTAAAGCCAGATTCTCATGGAGAAATAAGGGATGGATTCGTATCTAACTGCTGTAAAAAATGCGATTAGTCCTCCAAATAATAATAATCTTCCTGATACTTTTTTGAAAAGTTTTTTGAATGCTATATCTTCTCTCTTTTTTTTGTTATAGATTTGAGCGAAAGCTATTGATGATATGGTTAATAATACTATAAAAGCTATCATTACTATATAGTAATTAAATTGAGGGCCGGGTGAAATTGCAAATAAAGAGCTCATGATAATTGGTTAAGGTTCCTTTTGTAGCAAAATATCATTTTTTCAATCGTTTGTATAGCAGTGTTGCTCCTGAAATTGTTATTATTAATGCGATTATTTGGCTGATTCTGAAGTTAAATATTAACCAAACATCATCACCTCTAACAAATTCTTCTAAAAATCTAAATAATGAATAGGTTGTTATTGCTGCTAAACCTATTGTTCCATTGGTTTTAAAACGATGAATTGTTGTGCTTGCAATAAATATACTAATTGAATATAGAAATGCGTAAATTTGAGTTGGGTGAATAGGGACTGCGTATTTTACTGCCGGATTTTCAAAGTTTACGCTCCAAGGTAATGAAGTTTCATTGCCATAATTTATGCCGTCGAAAAATGCTCCTAAATGTCCCATTGCAAGTCCTAAAATTATTGATGGTACAATAACATCTAGCCATTTAAAAAAGTCTTGTTCTTCTTTTTTACAAATATGGTAAAGATATAGCAGTATAGCTATTATCCCTCCCCATATGCTTAACCCTTTGTCCCAAATTGCAAATAATTTGAAAAAGTTATTAAAACTTAATTCATAAAAATATATATTGAAATTTGTGATTAAGGCTATTATGCGAGCTCCTACTAATGCGACTAATATTATTCCCCATGAATTTTCACTTAAAAATCGAATTTTAAGATTATTTTTGACGCTTAAATGTATCAAACAATATATTGAGGCTATTAGACCTATTGAGAAAAATACCCAAAGTGAATATATGGTGAATAATTTAGTTTGAAATATGATAGGTCCCATGTGTGTGAATTAAAAATTTAATATCACCAAAGTGCTGAAGAAAAGAAAGGTGATTGGTAATAATATGTTTGCGATAAGGTTTTTTTTGAAAAAATTGATTTTAATTGATGTACTGGCATGAAGTAGGAATAGAATTACCAATATATATTTGAATAGATAGCTGTCGTAGATTGAAAAGCCTTTTGGTATTACTTCGAAACCAAAGTTTTTTGTACTTATATAAAGGCCAATTATGTAGTATGCACTGTAAAAAGCTAAAAGCCAACCACTAAGTGAATTGAGTTCTTCTATGAATTCTATGAATACATTTTCGTCATATTTGGATGTGACTGTTTTTTCTTTTAGGGTTAGTTTTAGCTCTTTAAGTCTTTTTTTTGTTTTTTTGCGTGCTGCCCAAATTGTTTTAATGCTTTGTTTGACTTTTTGTTTGTATTCCGGAGTTGGTTCTTTGAAGTAAAGTTGTGCGAATTCCCATAGTTGTTTATTGTAGGTTGAAATTTGGTCTTTAAGGGCAAGGACTTCCATTGGAGTTTCAAAGAATTTTTTAATTTTCTGTAATACTTTATTTATTAAACCTTTTAGTCCTGTTGCGGCTGTTATTTCTGTTACATTTTTTTGTTGCCAGTTTTGGATTTTACCAATTATGTCTTCTGATAAGCTTTTTGTCTTTTGCCCTTTCTTTAGCTCGCTCATCAAGTTTCTTGTCTGCATTTTTAATTCAAAGCGCTTTTCTTGATAGCCCTCAGTTTTTGTGTTCTGTTCCTGTGTTTGTATAAAGCTTAGAAGTTCGTTTGCTGTCGCAAGTACATATTCTGAATTTGTACTGTTTTTGATTCGTAAGAGTTTGTTTACTTTTTTATTAATCTCAGCTTTTTGTTGCGGATCAAAATTTGAAGAAAATTTTTGTAATATAATATTTACTTCATCTAAGATATGATCAATTTTTTGTTTTAAAAACTGTTGTTCTTCTGCTGTCTTTACATTTGTTGTGTTTTCTGTTGTGGTACTCGTCGGTTCTTCGCTTGTTTGTTGTTTTGTTAGTAAGGTGTGCATTTTTGCATTTCCTTCTTTGTGAGCTGCGGCTATTTCTTCTTTAGTTGAACCTTCTTGCCATAGCGCTGTTACGTTTACTTGATATTCTTTTTGAAGTTTTTTATATGCATCTTCTTTGTCTTTTGCTGGAATAGTTCCGCTAACTATTTTTGAGTTTTTATCTAAGGATTCAAAAACAAATCTGGTAAGGCTGCTGTCTATTTTTGGTTTCTCCGTGGTTTCTTGTAATAGCAAAATTGAAAAACCTAGATTTTTCAATTCATTTCTAGCTGTTGATTCGTCAGGAGCTTCAACTGTCCCACTCAATTTTCTGCCTTCTTGATTGGCTACTGTATATTTAAAAATTGCCATAGCCTGATTTTATCAGGATTACTTGCTAGCTTCAATGAAACCTGCAAATAAAGGGTGAGGTTTGTTCGGTCTTGATTTAAATTCTGGGTGAAATTGGCACCCTATCATGAATGGATGATTTGCAAGTTCAGCTATCTCTACCAGGTTTTGTTTAGGGTTTATCCCGGCAAAAATCATTCCTGAATTTTCCAAATCTTTTTTGAATTTATCGTTGAATTCATACCTGTGTCTATGTCTTTCGTTAATAGTCAGTTTATTGTATAGCTTATGTGTTTTTGTGCCTTTTTTGATTTTACATTCGTAAGATCCTAATCTTAATGTTCCGCCTTTTGCTTTTTCTTTTGATTGTCCTGGTAAGAAATGAATTATGTGATTTTCTTCTCCTATTTTTCCGTCTTCATCAAATTCTTCTGATGTGATTTTGTTATTTTTTAATATGTGGCGTGCGAATTCTATACTCATTATCTGCATGCCAAGGCATAATCCTAAGTAAGGGACTTTATTTTCTCTTGCGTATTTTGCTGCCATTATTTTTCCTTCAGTTCCTCTAATTCCGAATCCTCCAGGTACTATTATTCCATCTGCAGATTTTAATTTTTCTAATGCTTTATCGTCATTTTCTTCTAATTTCTCAGATGAAACCCATATTAGTTCTAAATCTCTTTTCTGATGTAGACATGCTATTTTTAGTGATTCTATTACGCTTAAGTATGCATCATCAAGCCCTGTGTACTTTCCAACTAATGCTACTTTGATTGTTTTCTTTTTTGCTTTTATCATTTTCGCTACTTCTTCCCATTCTTTTAGCTTTGGTTTTAATTTACCAAGTTTTAATCTGTCAGCTATTAGTTGAGTAATTCCGTATTTTTCCAATGTGAGTGGAACAGCATAAATTGAATCTACGGTTTGTGCCGGAATTACGTATTTTTCATCAACATCACAGAATAATGCAATTTTCTTTATGTGTTCTTTGCGAATTGTTTGGTCAGCGCGAGTTAGTATGAGGTCTGGATGTATTCCAATTGATCGAAGTTCTCTTACTGATGCTTGGGTTGGTTTTGTTTTTAATTCTTTTGCTGCTGCTAAATATGGCAGTAATGTCAAGTGAACAAAAAAAGTGTTCTCGGATGGCAACTTATGGCTTAATTGTCGTATTGCTTCGAGGTATGGTAGGCCTTCAATGTCGCCAACAGTTCCTCCGATTTCTATCATCATTATGTCGCATTCGCTTGATATTGCGGCTTTAGTAATCTTGTCTTGAATTGCATTTGTAATATGAGGAATGATTTGTATGGTTCGTCCTAAGAATCCACCTTTTCTTTCTTTGTTTAACACTTCGCTGTAAATTTTCCCAGTTGTAACTGAAGAAAGCTTGCTAAGGTTAGTTCCTATGAATCTTTCGTAATGTCCTAGGTCTAAGTCTGTTTCTCCACCGTCATCTGTTACGAACACTTCTCCATGTTGAAAAGGGCTCATTGTTCCTGGATCCACATTTAAATATGGGTCTAGTTTTTGAGTGAAGACTTTAAGGCCTGATGCCTTTAACAGCGCTCCAATTGAAGCTGATGCTATTCCTTTCCCCAAAGAACTACAGACACCACCAGTAACAAAGATGTATTTACACAAAATAAAACAATTAAGTGATATGGAATTTTTCAAGCCCTACTTGATTAAATTTAGTCCAAGCTTGTTGAAAGTGCAAGGCTATTTATACCCTACTTTTTCTTTTACTTCATCTAAAGTTGTTGAGGCTACTATCTTTGCTTTTTTTGCACCTTGTTCAAGGATTTCTCTTACAAATTCAGGTTTTTCTATCAATTTGTTGTATCGCTCTCTTGCTTCTGAGAAATGTGTTAGAACTTTTTCGAATAATGTTTTTTTTGCGTTTCCATAGCCATATCCTCCAGAGATGTAATTGTTGCGCATTTCTTCGATTTCATCATTATTTGCTAATAATTTGTATAATGTAAATACATTGCATTTGTCCGGATCTTTAGGATCTTCAACTGGAGTTGAGTCTGTTACTATTCCCATTACTTGTTTTTTTAACTGTTTTTCAGGTGCAAAAATTTCTATTGTATTTCCATAGGATTTGCTCATTTTTTGTCCGTCTGTTCCTGGTACAACGGCTACTTCTTCTTTGATATCTGGTTCAGGTAGTTTGAAGGTTTCCCCGAACATCTGATTGAATGTTATTGCGATGTCTCTAGTCATTTCTATATGTTGTTTCTGGTCTTTACCTACAGGGACTAAATCGGGTTTGTATAGCAAAATATCGGCTGCTTGTAGAATAGGGTAGTCGAAAAGTCCGACAGTGGCTTCTTTTTTTCCTTTTGCTTTTGCGTCTTTCCAGGCATGTGCGCGTTCAACAAAGGGCATTTTTACTATGCAATTAAGTATCCAGCAAAGTTCTGCGTGTTCTGGTAGATCTGAGTGTTTGAAGAAAACTGTTTTTTCAGGATCGAGTCCCAGTGCTAGATATGAAACTGCGAGGTCGTGAGTCTGGGATCTCATTAATTCAGGATCTCTCACTGTCGTAAGAGCGTGTAGGTCTGCCATGAATAGAAAGCATTCATAATCTTTTTGCATTGAAACGTGTTGTCGTAAGGCTCCAAGGTAATTTCCGAGATGTGGCTTACCGCTAGGCTGTACGCCTGATAGTATTCTTTTCATAATGAGATTGGGTCTATGTCTATTTTAATATTCGTGTCTATTATATAGTCTTTTGGTACTTTTGCTAGAAGGTCGTGTATTAATTCCTTGTTTTCTTTGGATTTAATTAAGATTGTGTGACGATATTTTCCTTTGAGGCGGGTGAGGTATGCTGGATATGAATTTATTTCTAAATTGTCTGTGAATTGTTTTTCTTGGGCTATTTCTAGCAATATATTTTCCAATTTAGCTGTTTGGTTTTCGCAAGTTCTTTGTGATGTGTTTTGTAAGGTTATTGTCGCAAGTTTTCCGAATGGGGGATTGTTTAAAATGCGTCTTTGTTCGCGTTCGTAGTTGAAAAATCTTTGATAATTATGTTCTTTTGTGCAGATTAAGGCTATGTGCTCAGGATTGTAGCTTTGGATTATTACTTTGCCTTGTTTTTCTGTGCGGCCTGATCTGCCGGCAACTTGGGTCATGAGTTGGAAATTTCTTTCTGCACTTTTGAAATTTGGAATATTTAAACCGATGTCGGCCAGTACTACTCCAACCAGATTGACTTTTGGTAGATGTAGTCCTTTGGCTATCATTTGAGTTCCAACCAAAACGTCAGCTTCGTGGTTTTTAAAACTTTGATATATGTTTTTGAATCCATGTTTTGTTGATGTTGTGTCTTTGTCAGCTCTTAAAACTCTTATTCCCGGGAATTCTTTTATAAGTGAAGATTCTATTCTTTGGGTTCCTATTCCTAAGAATCTGATGTTTTCACTTTTGCATTTTGGGCAGTTTTTTGGCTCTGTGCTTATTTTTCCGCAATGGTGGCATATTAGAGTTCCTTTATTTAATGTTCTAGCGTGATATGTCATCGGCATTTCACAAATGTTGCATTCTTCTTTGTGTCCACAATCTCGGCATACGACGGATGATGCGGCTCCTCTTCTGTTTATGAAGAAAATTGCTTGTTCTTTGTTTGCTAAAGTTTTGTTTAGTTCTTCTCTGAGTTTGTCGCTGAAAATTGAGTAGTTTTTTTTCTGAAATTCTTCTCTCAAATCTACGATTTCTATGTCAGGGAGTGTTGATTTTCCTATTCTTTCTTTTAGGTGTAGGGTTGAATCTTGTAGTTTGGTTGCGGTTTCTATACTAGGTGTGGCTGATCCAAGTATGAAATTTATTTCTGGTGATGCTTTTTGGATTTTTTCAATTATAGAATGTGTTGAATAACGTGGAGCGTTGTCTTGTTTGTACGACAATTCGTGTTCTTCGTCCATTATGACAGCTCCCAATTCTTGAAATGGTGCAAATACTGCAGATCGTGATCCTATGACCAGTTTTGCTTTGTTTTGCCAAATCTCCATCCAAGCTTTGTATCTTTCTCCTTCAGATATTTTGCTGTTGATTATTGTAGCCTTTGTTCCAAGGGCTTTTTGAAAATATTCGATTATTTGTGTGGTAAGTGATATTTCCGGTACGAGTATTAGTACTTGTTTTTCTTCTTTGATATATTTTTCTGCTATTTGGGTGTACAACTCCGTCTTTCCTGATCCAGTAATCCCGTGTATTAAAAATTTGTTCTTAGTTTTGCTTGTTATTTCCTGAAATACTGCTTTTTGTTCTTCGTTTAACTTTTTTGTTCCTGTCTTAATTATTTGTTCATCTTTTTTCTTTCTTTCTTTAATTGGTTTATTATCAAAAACTCTTTTTGGAATGAATAATTTTAATATTTTATGAATAGGGCAGAAATAATATTCTGACATCCATTTGATTAATTTTATGTGTTTTTCTGATAAAAGAGGCTTTTCTTGAATGATTTCTGTGATGGGCCGTGTTCTGAAATTTGGTTCTCTGTTGTGTATTGTCCATACAATTCCTGGGACTTGTTTGTTGCGAAGTGGCACCATTACAGATTGTCCTAGTTTTAAGTTCATATGACCAGGTATAGAATAGCTCAGAGTGCAGGACTCTGGGCCAGTTTTTTTCTGAAATGCTATTTCTGTGTATTGCATGGGGTTGGATTGTATCATAAGCCAAATTATGCTAAAATACTAAGATGATTTTAATTTAATTTTGTGATTAGTTTATGGCTAAAACTGTTAAGCCAAATGTCAAAAGTCTTCAGGTTAAGGATTCTGCTGAATATCTGTCGGATGTTGATCTAAATGTACAGAAAAGCAAGATTAAGAAAAAAGGGGAAAAGAAACGTTTTAAATTACAGGTTAATCAATTTGATGATGGAAAAGGTCTGTATAAGGCTTTGGATAAAGAGAGAAATGAAATTTCTTTGTCTGATTTTTGTAAGTTAGATGTAGATCATAAGTTGAAATTGGTGTCTAATATTAAATCTTGGGAGGATTTAAAAGCTGAAACATTTATAGCATTTGATTTTGGAATGAATAGAGATTTATTAAGGCATGTGGGGTTGGGGGATCTTATGCCGTCGAAAATTCGTAAGATAACTCTGAATGGCCTTGAGTATACTCGTAGAGCTAATCAAGGATTTTATTCTGAAACTGGTGGATATTTAGCAATTTTTAATGGAACTAAGGTTAGAATTCCTGAAATTGATGAAAATTATAATGATTCTCGACTTTTGGATTATTCGTCTCGTTTTGGAGCAGATGTTGTTGATGATGAGTATTTGGATGATCTTAATGATTTATCGCTTAGTTTTGATGTTGATGTTAAGCTTTTGAAAACTCTTCTTGATTATGCACGTTTGAATAATTCTGGTGTGGATGCTTATGCTTTTTTGCATAAAGCCGCGAGATATGTGATTAATGCCGAAATGAGATATGGGAGGTATAAATCAGTTCATGGATTGAAATATACGAATTCATTTTTGAAAGATGTTTTGAAAAGATTTAATTTTGCTGATCATAAGGGGTTTGTTGATTATGTTTTTGCACATTATGATCCTGCAGTTTTAGTAGAATTTGAGGAGGGGGAAGTGAAGCGTGATGAGCGTAGGGTTAAAGCTAAAATTAAGGCTAGGGCAAGGGCTGAGCGTAAAGCAGTTGTTTTGAAATCTGAGCCTGTTTTAGCAAGGAGTGTTGTTTTTGATTCAGGTGAAAGGGGGGCTTTCGTGCAGAAAGAAATTAACATTCCTGCTTATAGCAGACTTTTAAGATTTTCTCCTGATCCTGAAATGAAAGATTTGATTATAGGAATGGAAAGAGATGAACCATTGGTTTATGTGACTACTTTTGATCCTAGGTTTAAAAAAGATAGAAAGATGGTTTTGAAAAAAACTGTTGCAATTGCTTTTAAGAGGGCTCAGGAAATTGCGAAATCTCAGGGGTATGGACTTGGGATTTTTTCCGGATATAGGTCGGCTAAGCTTCAAAAGAGTATTGATGATAAAAATCCAAACAAGGGTACGACTGCACCACCAGGTAGGTCATGGCATCAGTCTGGTGGGGCGATGGATATTGTTCTTTATGACTTGAGTACTAAAAAGCCTTTGACGCCTCGTTCTGCTAAAGAGGCTAATTCTGGTCAATTTTATCAAAAACATTTAGATGATTTGGAGAGGATTATGAATACTGTTACTGCTGTGCGTTTGTCAGATACCAATGTTGATGAAGCTTGGCATTTTGAAATTGGTAGTAATGATTGGTATTTAGCTATGAAGCATCAAGGTGTTTTACCGGCTGGAGTGAGCAATAGTAATAGGCGGCGTTATACCTATTTAAGGGATCAGCTAGACTTAAAAAGTTATCATCGTTATGACAAGAATTATCGAGCTAGTGTTGGTGACTATGTTGTGCCTGTAAGGAGAGAGAAGCATGTAGAACCTTTAAGGGGTGGGGCAGAAACAGCTTTTGCTGAATCCAAGGTAAACATTCCTGAAGAATATATGGGGACATATTTCCAGAAGTCTCTTGAATCTTTTCAATTTGAAGGTGGTCTTGATATTAAGCGACTGGATGGCAATGGTGGAAGACCTGTGGCTGTTATAACTCCGCCTGATTTTGATGCAAGCAGACCAGTGAAAATGTTAATTCATTTTCATGGAACACATTCTGAAGGGATTGGACAAAAAAGGTTGAATAAGCATGACAAAAATGTTTGTATGTCTAGGTTTCAGCAAGTTTTGGGACAGGCAAATAAAACTGATGAAAATATAGTTATTCTTTATCCTCTTAGTGCTGGTGTCAGATCAAAATTTGATAAAATTAAGTATGATAAAAAATGGATGAAAAAAAATGTTGGAGATGATTTTGATACTTTGGTTGAATCTGCAGCGGCAAGTGTAGGTGTTAAGGTTCCTGACCAGGTTTTTGCTTCTGGTCATAGTGCTGGTGGAGAGGCTCTTACTAATATTGCTGAGAGTGGATATAAAACCAAGGTGTCTTATATTTTCCTGGATGCATCTTATGGAAAAAAATCAAATTGGGGTGATAGAGCCATTAAGGTTGATCCGACAGCGCGGTTTCATATGTATTTTCAGGAAAATGATAATAAAAGGAGTGCTTATATTCATTCTAAAAAGTATTTTTCTAAATGGGATAGGGCTGACAATGTTACTTTAGTGAGAGATAATGTGAAACACGCATTTATGATTCGGGATCATTTGTTTGATCCTATTTCTGGTTGAGTTATGTTGTGATTATCTGGTATTTTTCAGAGAGTCTATAAGATTTAATTTTAACTTATGAATATAAGGTTTAAAGTTGTTTTTGTAACAACGCTAGTATTGGGATTTGTTTTTGCTATGTCTAATGTTTGTTTTTCTTTTAATGATGTAAATGAAAATACTTCTTATTCTGATTCTATAAATTGGCTTAGTGAAAATAAAGTGATCCAAGGTTATGGAGATGGTAGTTTCCGACCTGATAAATGTGTGAGCAGGGCTGAGTTTCTTAAATTGCTTTTTTATACAAATGAATTAAGTGAAGGTGAGTATAAAAAAGGAATGGAAGTAGGTCATTATTATACTGATGTATCTCGTGATAAATGGTATGCCGATTATGTTGATTTTTATACTTCAAGAGAAGTGATTCAAGGGTATGGTGATGGTAGTTTTAAACCTGATAAATGTTTGAATAAGGCTGAGGCTGTTAAGATGGCGATAGAGGATTTTGGGTTTTTAAATACTGATTTTGAAATGAAAGAAAATTATGCTGATGTGAAGCGTTCGGCTTGGTATTTTAAATATATTCATTCAGCTATTGATAGGAATCTTTTAGGTAAATTGCATGTAACTGAATATATTGATAAAAAATATTTTCATCCAGATGAGGAGATGAGTAGAAAAGAAATCTCTGAATTGCTTTTTCGTATGAAAGCCTTAAAAGATAATTTTGTGGATTTGTATAATGATGAATTATTGGCAAATAATATTCTTCCTGAATTTTTAGAGAAAAATCTTGCAAGTTATAAAGTGATCAAAAAGTTACAACATCCATATTCAAAAGATGAAAATCATGTTTATAAATTTTCTGAAATTATTACTTGGGCTGATCCTGAGACATTTGAAGTTCTTGGTGATTTTGAATCACTTGGGTGGATATATGAAAAGGATTATAAAGATGTTTATTATAATGATATAAAAATTGAAGACGCTAAATCTATGAGCTTTATTGCGCTTGGTTTGGGATATTCTAAAGACGAAAGTCGTGTCTATTTCGAAGGGGGTGTTATTGTGAATGCTGATTCTGCTAGTTTTATTGATCTTGTAGATAGTTATGCTAAAGATAAAAACTCTATTTATTATAATGGACAGATTCTTTCAAAAGTTGATGTTTCAAGTTTTGAGGTTTTGTCATATCCCTATGCTAAGGATAAAAATAATGTTTATTATTTAGGTAAACTTTTTCCTGAAGTTGATGTGGCTAGTTTTGAAATTATTGAATATCCACATTCAAAAGATAAAAATCATGTGTATAAATATAACCTGATTGTTGAATAGGCGTGCTAAGTAAGTCTTCTTTCTTTTAGTCCTTCGAATATATAATAAATTACTGGAATTACAACTAATGTAAGGCCTGTTGCTGCTATCAATCCGAAGATTAGTGAAAATCCTAACCCTGACCAGAATTCGTTTGTTAATGCTAGTGGAAGTATACCAACCACTGTTGTGATTGTTGTCATAATAATAGGTTGCAATCTTGCATTTGCTGCCTCTGCGATTGATGCTGAAAGTTGCATTCCTTTTTTGAAACGGTTTTGGTTGATGCGGTCTATTAAAACTATCGCGTCGTTTACCACTACACCTGATAGTGCCACAACCCCTAAGAAAGCTGGGAATGATAATGCTAGACCTATAGCCATTAATCCAGGAAATACTCCGATTAAAGCTAGAGGTAATGTAAGTAAAATAATGAAAGGTTGTGATAGTGAGTTAAACATTAATACGAGTACAAATCCAACCAAAATCACAGCTACGAACATTGATTGAAATAGTTCTTGAAATGACTGATTTATGTCTTCAGTGTCTCCACCAAAGCTAATATTATACCCTGTTGGTAAATTATACTTAGAAATTTTTTCTTCAATTTCTTCAGTTATATCTTTTGCGTTTTGATTTGGTAAAAGATCACTTCTTATTTTTACAATTCTGTTTTGATCTTCTCGACTTATGGATGATAGACCTTCAACTAGTTCGAATTTTCCTATTTGTCCTAGTGTTACCGAATAGCCTTTGTTAGTGTTTATTTCGTAATTTTCAATTGTTTTTACTGATAATTCAGGAGTGTTATTTGGATTTTCAAAATTATACTTAACTATGATTTCTAGATCTTCTTCTCCCATTTTTAATTCCGTTGCTTCTACTCCTTGTACAATGTTTCGTATTATTGACGAAACTTCTATTCCTGATAATCCATGATATTTAAGTTTTTCCCTATCAAGTTGAAATTTGAATTCGCTTAAGCCGGCTGATAATGAATCTCTTACATTTTCTGTTCCATTTGTTTCCTCTATCATTTCTTGAATGTCAGTGGAAATTTCCTCCAAAGTTTCTAGTTTTTTACCACTAAGAGTTAATGCAATAGGGGCATCGCTAGGTGGGCCTTCGCTGAATTCTTGAACGTTTATGTCTACATCTTTGAATTGTTCCAAACTTTTTCTAATTTCGTTTGCGATGATGTAGCTTTTTTTATCTCGCTTTTCTGCTGGTACTAATGTCACTGTTATGTTTGATTGATTTGAGCTTCCTGCACCTTGAAAAGATATTATGTCTGTTGCAGCTTGTGATTGTCCTGTTCCTATTATGGTTAAGAAATTTTCTATTTCTTCTATTTTATATAATTCATTTTCAATTTTTTCTGTTATTTTTTGAGTTTCTTCAAGCACTAATCCTTTTGGAGTTTCTAAATTTATAATGAAGAAACGGAAATCTGTTTGTGGGAACATCTCTACTTTTAAAGCTCCCGTTGCGGGTAATGCTGCACTTCCTGCGAATAATAAGGCTGCAATTACCAAAGTCATTACACGGTAAGATCTTTTGGAAAGTAATTTATCTGTAAATTTGCTGAAAGATTTTCCGAGTTTTTCAAATAATGGTCCTAGGACTGTTTTATGTCCTTTTCCATTTCTGTTTCCAAGAAACTTCACTGTGATTGATGGAATGATTGTTAGAGATAGAAAGATCGAACTGATTAATGCTGCTGAAATTGTGATTGGTAATACTTTCAAAAAATCTCCTAATATTCCGCTTACTAAGAGCATTGGGAAGAATGCGAATACTGTCGTTAGTGTTCCTGCGATTAGGGCCCATTTATAGGTTTCCACTGATTTTATTGCCGCTTCACGTGCGTTTAATCCTTTTTTAAGATTCTCGTAAATTCCTTCCATTATAACGATAGCCGTGTCTACCATTAGGCCTAATGCGATAACGAGAGCGAATAATGACAGGCTGTTTATGCTCATTCCAACAAATTTTAAAATTATCATTGTTGTTAACAATGTAAGTGGTATTGAAAGTGCTGCTAAAATCCCTTCTACGAGACCAAGCGCTAAGAATAATATAATCATGATTAGCAGAGTTGTTTGAATTCCGCTATTTGTTAAGATTCCAAGGTCAGTTCGTATGAATTCTGAATTATCGTTGCTGGTGACTATTTCTAAATCTGATGGTAATTTGAAATTTTCAACTTCTATTTTTGCTTTGTCTACTACGTCAATTACATTGCTTCCATCTTTTTTAAAAATTTGCAATGAAATTGATTCTCTAGATTTTTTACCTTGAAATGAAACTTTTGAAATTTGGCTTTGTTCGCTGAACGTTTCTTCAATTGTTGCTATATCTTTTAATAAAATTGAACTTTGATTTTCGTCAGAGCTTTTGAATAATGGTAAATTTCTTAGTTCATTTATGTTTTGAATTCTGTTGTCTATTCGAACTGAATAATTGATTTTATCTGTACTAATTATTCCAATTGGGAGGTTATAATTGGAACTTTTAATTATCTGATTTACTTGATTTATGTTCAATCCATATTTGTTGATTTTTTCTGGATCGATTTTTACTTCGATTTGTTTTTCTTGATCTCCAAACATTTCTACTTTGGAAACATCTTTTACGGTCTTGAGTTTATCCTGTACTTCTTTGGCAATTTTACTCAATTCGGTTAGGGGGCGATCTCCTATGATTGAAAAACTTACTACAGATTGGCTGTTGGCTTCTGCCTTTACTACTGCTGGTTCTGTTGCGTCTGTTGGTAATTTTATTTTGGCAATATCGACTTTGTCTTTTACTTCTTTCATTGCTATATCTAAATCTGCTTTTGCTTCAAATTCTATAATTATTGATGAAAGGCCTAGGCCGGATGTTGAACTAAGATTTTTAATATTATCAATTGTAGCGATTTCTTCTTCTAATGGTTCAGTCACAAGAGATTCTATGTCTGCTGGATTAGCACCTGGTAGGATAGTGGTGACTGAGCCAATTGGAATGTTTATCTCCGGTTGAATTTCTCTTGGCAAAGATTGAATTGAAAAAGCTCCAAATAAAATAATTCCAATGACTAATAACCAGGCTACTGGCCTTCTGTTTATAAAAAAGGACCAAGCTGATGATTTATTTAGCATTTTTTGTAGTTACTTTTTCTCCTTCTTTTAAAAATTTTTCTACACTTGTTATTACTTTATCTCCAGGTTTTAATCCCTTTATAATTTCGACATATTCTTCAATGATTTCTCCAGTTGATATTTTTTGATATTTAACTTTTGAATCTTCTACTATTCTTACGTTTTTTATTCCATCTTCTAGAAAAATACTGTTAAGTGGTATGAAGAATGTTTTTTGTGGTCTTACAGGCAGGGCAACTTTTACAAATTCACCTATTGGAAGATTAAGTGTTTTTATCATTTCTATTTCTATATCTATTTTTTTACTTATTTCATTAAGTGTTGGATTTATACTTGTAATTACTCCTTCAAAAACTTCATTGTTGTGACTTATAATTGCTTTATCTTCAAATCTTATAAATTTAGCTTCGTTTGAATTTACACTTGTAGAAAGGGTTAAAACTTGATCATTTTCTATCTGAACTAATATTTGTCCAGGTGATACTTGATTACCTTCTTCAATATTTATGGCTGTAATTTTTCCTGATATTGGTGCTTTTATATTTTTTTGTTCTTTATTTATTCTAGCTGAATCAAGAGCTGATTGACTTTGGATTATCTGTGTTTCTGCACCTATTTCTTGTAATTGTACAGATGCTTGAATTGTTTCTAATTGATTAACAGCATTGTGATATTGATTTACTGCACTTTCAATCCCTGCATTTAGTTGCGTGAATTGTGATCTGTATGTTTCAGAAAGTTTAGCCAAGGCAATCTCAGATTGAGTGATTCTGTTTTGAGCTAAATCGACTGCTAATTCAGCATTTCTTACTTGGCTTTCCATTGAATCTACTGCATTTTCAAGTTGTCTTTCAGTGGCTTCAAGGGTTGGAAGTTGTTCTGGCGGTGCTGTTCTGATTTGATCGCTTATGTCATCTAAATCATATTCCGTGTCATCTAAATTGTCTTCTGCTGCTTCTAAATTTTCTTGAGCACTTTCAAGTGAAAGCTTTGCATTTTCTATTTCTATTAAACTGTTGTCATATTGGGTTTGAAATATAGATATTGCGTCTTCTTTAGCTTTTAATGCATTTTCGTAAGATTGGCGACTTGCTACAACCCCTAATTGTGCAGCATCTATGTTTTGTTGTCCTAGATATTTTGTAGTGGTTTTATTACTTTCGCTTAATCTTTTGCTTTGTTCTGAAGTTTTATATTGTAGATCTATTATGTCTGTATTTAAGGAATCTCCTAATGTGATTAAGGTTGCTCCTTTTTCTACAAATTCTCCTAATTTAACTTTTATTTCGATAACTTGCCCATTAATTTGTGGACTAACTTTTACTGTTGATTTGGCATTACTACTTGCTGTTTTTTCTATGTATAATTCAGGTTTGTTTTTTCCAATTTCAAAAATTTCAACTTCTTTTTCTGTTTTTCCACGTAGAATTTTTTCTTCTTCATTCTTTATTTCTCCTTTTATATTACATGCCGTTAATAAGGTCGTACTTATTAAAAATAGACTAATTAATTTTGTTGTATATTTGTGCATAGGAGTTTTAAGGTTATCGAGTATTATAGCATTTTTCAACGTATTCGTCAAAAACTTAAGCATGACAATCGTAGCTTGTTTAGGATTTGTGATCTTGACAGGTGTGCTAAAACATGTATAATCACATGCTTTAACTAAATTGCTATGAATCAATCAGATAA
>CAYORB010000015.1:0-24346 GCA_964406295.1 uncultured Candidatus Peribacteria bacterium
CTCCAAAGCTCAGGACTTCAGCTAGAATCCACAAAGGAGGATGCTCATTAGAATACTTCTTTTTAAAATTTTTAACGAAAGGCTCTTTAGAGCGTCTCAGGTTGTCATTAATTCGTTTGCGATGTGTTTGAAAGCGTGGATTGCTAATGAGGTGATCTCTACCGTGAGTGATAGATAAGTGATACACAAATTGAGTTTTGAATGATTTTTCAATCCGCTCTAGTGCATTAATAAAAAGCAGCCTTAACTTTCTATCAAAGAAATATAGGTCTAAAACTGAGTTAAAGCTTGTGTTTCTATGAAATTGGTCTGACTTGTTTTGATAAGATTTACAGTAGCCTGATAAATTATAGTAACTAATATTTGTGAGGTAGTGTCTAGCTTCCTCGATATTGTTGATTTTCAGTCCTCTTTTAGTTAATAATTCTATTTGTTTATCTACTGTTAAGGCCTTCTTCGAGTACTTTGGTTTATTTGACATTTTCAACTGTGCGAGTGTATAATTGATTTACTAGTACTCACCACGCCTCTATACTATGCGCACCATGGTGAGTCTTTTTTTGTTTCAATTTTATAGGAAAATTTGTTTATTTGATAGTAGATAATCGCTAAGTTTATTTATGTTGATTACTGTTTTATAAAAAAGACAATTCTAGGCATCGAATATGCGAACCTTCGGTTCTTTGAATCCTGTGGGGTCGACGGTTTCAAATAGTCGCTTCGCTTCTTTTTCAACGCGAACCTTTTAACGGTTCGTTTCGCTGACGCTCAAACCATTTTCCTCATACCCTAATGGGCATGCGAAAAATGGTACACCCCACAGGATTCGAACCTGTAACCCTCGGTTCCGAAGACCGATGCTCTATCCAGTTGAGCTAGGGGTGCGTGATTTTTGTGTATTGTATGTGATTTGGCGGTGTTTTTCAATAATAAAAGCTTTCATTAAAAAAGACCGACATTATTATGCCGGTCTTTTAATTTTTTCTAATTACTTATTTGATTTGTCATTCCAAATGACTAGCAATGGTGTTGCTATGAAAATTGATGAATAAGTACCTACTAGTGTTCCTAATGTTAATGCTAGGACAAAGTAGAAAATTGATGGACTTCCTAAAACTAAAATTGCAACTAATGTTATTAAAGTAGATAGGGAGGTATTAATAGATCTGGCAAGTGTTTCACTTAATGATTTATCTGCTACATCAGCTAATTTTTCTCCATCTTTCTTTAATAAATTTTCTCTTAGTCTGTCTAGTACAACAATTGTATCATTTACAGAATAACCAAATACAGTCAGCATTGCTGTGATAAATAGAGCGTTTATTTCTACATCCATGAAATGTCCAAGTAAAATAAATACTCCTGTTACAATCAAAACGTCGTGTATCAAAGCAGCAATGGCACAAGCACCAAATCTCCATGGATTTACTGATTTTGGAACTCTGCGGAAAGCGAATGTTACGTATACGATGATCATTAATAATGCAAACATAATTGCTTTCATTGCTTTACCAAGAAGTGTATTTCCAATTATCGGTCCAATTGTTGTAAATCTTGTTTCTTTGAATTTTGGTAATTTGTCTTTAAGTTGATCAATGATTTCATCGTGTTGTTCTGGAGTTATATGTTTTGTTTTTAAAATGTATCCATTTTCACCAGATTCTAAAATTTGTGCGGATGCTAATTCTACTTTTGTTGGATTTGTAGATGAAATTGCAGTTTCATCTGCTACTACTACTTCAGTGCTTACTTCTGCTATATTAGCATTCATAGATGATTCAATCTCAATTAAGCTTTGTTCTAATTGAGATTTTTCAACTTTTTCCTCAAATTGTACTTCCATTAAACTACCTCCCGTAAAATCTATACCCAGATTTAATCCTAAAGTTAGTGCTAATACGATTGATACTGAAACAAGAGCTCCTGAAATTTCGAAATATGTCTTACTGTGTTTAACGAATTTTTTAGTTTTTCTTGCTTTTTTACTAATTCCAAATGCTTTTACATTTTTAGCTATTTTGCGTCCTAGGAATCCTTGGATTAATATTCGTGTGATTGTAATAGCTGTGAACATTGAAACCATAATTCCGGCAGCAAGATTAAAAGCAAAACCTCTTATGATTGAGCTACCAAAGTAAAATAAAATTGCACATGTTAGTAGGGTAGAGAAGTTGGAATCTCTGATTGCTGTCCAGGCTCTTTTGAAAGCAGCATCTATTGCTGAATTCAAACTCTTACCTGTAGAGAGTTCTTCTTTTAATCTTTCAAAAATTAGAATGTTTGCATCAACGGCCATACCAATAGATAAAATAAGACCGGCAACACCAGCTAGAGTAATAATAACTCCTGTATTCAATAGTGTAGCGATAAAAATTAGTCCAAAAAGGCTGAGTACAAAGGATAAGAATTTTTCTAAACCTGAGTCCTCATTATTAAGTATTTTCATGGTTACGAATCCGAATATTACTAGAGATATCAATCCGGCACTCCAAACACTAAGTTCTGCTTTTAGTAAGAAAATTAAAATAGTTCCATAAACAATCAAAGCTGCAGTTGCCACTAAACCAGGTAGCCGATAATAGAAAAGCATGAATACCATTACCAGTAACAGTCCAATTCCTCCTGCTAATAAACTTTTTGTCAAAGCTTCATGCCCTAAAGTCGCGCCAATTGTGTATTCACCTGTAAGAATGATTGGAGCTGGTATTGCACCTGTGTTTAAATCTCTTGCTAGGTCACTTGCTTCATCTGATGTAAAGCTTCCAGTAATTTGCGCGTTTCCGTCAGGGATTACACTTTGTACAGTAGGTGCTGAAATTAGATCTCCTCCTACGAAAATAGCTACTTGTTTATTCAAGTTTCTTTCTGTGATTTCTTTGAATAATTTTGCACCTTCTTCATCAAATTGAATAGTAACGTAAGGCTGGAACATTTGATCTACTTGCACATCAGCTCTGACAAATTGTTTTCCGCTTAATCCTGTTTCTTGCCATGGATCTGGTGCAGTCGAATAATTTATACTTTCAAATTTGTATTTCTTTTCTGTTACGTCTGTACGAATTTCATTAGCTTGGATTATGTGATATCCAAATTGAGTTTTTACTATATCGCTTAAATCTCCTTTGTTTTTAAAAGCTAATGCAGCTTGTTCAAAATCATAAACATAAGTACCATCTCCTGTTACAGGTTTATCTAATTTTCCGTCGTTTGCACCTTCATTGTCATCTGAAAATTCTGTAGCTAATGTTGCGAATGATTCTCCTCCTTCTATTTTTTCTTTCACCTCTTTTGCTACTTCAAAAGCTTCTTCTTCTGTTTTATCACTTGCATTAGTTGCGTCAGAACCTTCATATGCTATTAAGATATGACTAACATCTATTTCTCTTTCATTTTTAACTTCTTCTTTAGTTTCTATTAATTTAATGATTGAGTAACTGCTTTGTTCTACTGGTGTTCCGTCTGCACCTATGATGTAGTTACCACCAATTTCTTGTAACTCTTTAGTGAAATCTCCAAGGCCCAAGGTTAATAAAATATCTTTTAAGTTGCTTGGAAGATCATTTTCAAAAATGAAATCAGATTTTTCATAACTTACTTTTCCAGGAGAACCTTGTTCGGCTTCTTGAGCTATTATTCCATATTCTTCACCACTTTTGATTCTTTCTAAAGCAGTTTGTGCGCTTGCTTTTACTTTATCTTTTTCTTGTGGGTCTAGAGTCGTTTTTTCTTCTTTAAATTCCAATTGTATAGTTTTTCCAACAGTTGCTTTTGCTTTTTCAAGACTTACCATTTTCTTTTCGTCTTCTGTGAGGTCTTCCAGTTGTTTGCTTTCTCCAAGATATTGATTAACATCACTTTGTTCTAAAGTTCCTGTTTCTGCCAATTCTACTATGATATGGGTTTCATCTGCGATTTCTGCTCTGTAAATATTTGGTTCTGCTAGACCAAGACCATTTACTCTTCTTTCGATCACTGTTTGAACACCTTCTACGAGTTCTTCTTGTTGAAGTTCTCCTATATCCGGTAGTACGATTTTGTAATCTAGTTGAGATCCTCCTTGAAGATCTAGTCCTAGATTGATTTTGCTTTCAAAAATTGATTCTCCGTCACTGAACGGTACCAATTTATTTTGTGTTTCTGACGGTAGATCGAAAAATCCCAGCCCTAATGTTACTATTAGTACTGCTAGCAATTTCCATGATAAGTATTTTTTCATAAGGTTTTAAGTTAAATTAGATTTATGTAATTGATTGTCTAAATTTGGATTGTTTCCTTTTCCTTTTCTCCCATAATCGTCTGAAAGTTTTACTACGTCGTCTAGCTCTGGTGTTGATACTTCTATTATTTTACTATCTTCAAGTGCTTCTAATCTATGGATCATAAGAGGATGGATTTCTATTTTTTCATTTGGTTTCAGGATTCGTTCTTCTAAATTATTTTCATCCTTTCCCCAGGTAAGTTTTACTTTTCCACTATATATGTATTGTGTTTCTCTTTTCTTTTCGTGGTATTGAAGACTATATCTATGTCCTTTGTTTATTTCTAATATTTTTCCTGCGTATTGATCAGTGTAGGCAAACCATATTTCTTTCCCCCATGGTTTTAGCTTTATTTCTAGAGGATGATCGTTCATATTAATGCTTAAATTTGGTCTGTAGTACTATACTAGAAAATCATTGCTATTCAAGGGGTTTTATTGTGTGCCTTTTACCCTTTTGCTTTGATCTTTTTTAGCTATCAATAGGCCTTCGTCGGTATCTATTACTACAATGTCGTCAAGACCTATGATACAAATTTTCTTTTCAGAGTCTCCGTATATTAGGGATTCCTTACAATCTAATAAAGTTACTTTTCCTCGAGTTATATTTTTAATATTATTTTTTGGTAATTCTTCCCATATAGCCTCCCATGTTCCTATGTCAGACCAACCAAGATTAGCTTTTAAAATACGTACTTCTTTTGTATTTATCTTTTCCATAATGGCATAGTCTATAGAAATCTTTTTGAAATCAGGATAGATTGCGTTTAGTGTTGCGTCTTGTGTTTGTGAGCAATAGTCTTTTTGAATCTGTACAAGTTTTTTATACATGCTTGGCTGTAGTTTTTTGTATTGATTCATTAAATCTTTAGCTCGCCAAACATAAATACCTGTATTCCAGAGGTATTTCTTTGATTTTAAGAATTTTTTTGCAGTTTCAACATCTGGTTTTTCTGTAAATGAATCTAGTTCGTATACAGAAGTTCCGTCAATTTTTTCAATTTCTTTGCCAATTTTAACATATCCATAATTAGTATTTGGTTCTGTTGCTTCTACTTCTATTATATTGAGAGTGTTGTCTTTTTGTGAAAGTTTTTCAGCTACTTTCAATTTATCTTGAAATTCTTTCTTATTTTTAATTAAATGATCTGCGTAAATGATAGCCATGGCTTCTTCAGGATGTCTTTTTTCTATAATGGCTGCAGCTAGTCCTATACATGGGGCTGTGTCCCGTAATGCCGGTTCTATGATTATGTTTCGTTTTGGAATTTCAGGACAAAGCTTTCGTACTAATTTGTAATGTTGTGCATTTATAGCTAGATATATATCTGAAGCTGCCAGAAAATCCAGTCTATTTATAGTTTCTTCTATCATTGTTTTATTGGAAACTAGTTTTTGAAACTGTTTTGGTGTTTCGCTTGTAGATAATGGCCATAATCTGGTTCCTACCCCTCCTGCTAAAATTACTGCTTTCATATTTGTAAAATTATTTGCTTGCATTCTACTATGCTTTTATAATCAGGTAAATCTAGAGTAATTAAATTAACCTCATTATTATGATTAGATTAGTTTTGTTAAGACATGGTCAAAGTGTTTGGAATTTGGAAAATAAGTTTACTGGTTGGACTGATGTAGGCTTGACTGAACAAGGGGTGGCTGAGGCTAAGGAATCTGGTCGTTTATTGAAAGAGGGGGGATATGAATTTGATATTGCTTTTACTTCTGTATTGAAAAGAGCTACTGAGACTTTGGATTTGATGTTGAAGGAAATGGGGGTATTTGATTTACTGACTGAGTATTCTTGGAGACTAAATGAAAGGCATTATGGTGCGCTTCAAGGTTTTAATAAAGCGGAAATGGCGGAGAAAGAGGGGGCGGAGCAGGTGCATATTTGGAGGAGGAGTTATGATGTTCCGCCCCCAGCCTTGACTGAAGACGACGAGCGTTATCCTGGAAATGATCCTTTATATAAGGATGTGGCTAAAGAGAATTTGCCTATGACTGAGTGTTTGAAAGATACAGTTAATAGGTTTTTACCCTATTGGGAGGAAAAAATTGTTCCTGAATTGAAGGCTGGCAAGAAAGTTATTATTGCTGCTCATGGTAATAGTCTTAGGGCTTTGGTGAAATATTTGGATAATATATCTGACGAAGAAATTCCAAGCTTAAATATACCAACAGGCATTCCATTAGTTTATGAATTGAATGATGATTTAACGCCAATTAAACACTATTACCTTGGTGACCCTGAGGCTGCAAAAAAGGCGGCTGAAGCGGTGAAAAATCAGGCTAAAAAATAAGATTTGCCATATACCAAGCTAATATTGTTTCTGCATGAAACAATGAGATTAATAGTCCTGTAATTAGGAAAGGGCCAAAAGCTATCTCTGTTTTTCGTTCAACTTTTTTGTTCAATAATAAGTAGACACTAAATACTGCGCCTATAAAATATGCAATTATAAGTGCTACTATCCCGAACTTCCATCCTAAAAGAACTCCAATTAATACACCTAAGCGAATATCTCCGCCTCCTATCCATTTGCCTTTTGATAATATGAATTGAATAAGGAAAAATCCTCCTGCTATAGCTGCACCTATTAACATATTTTGCCAAGTCAAAAGATTAAACATAATTCCGCCAGCGAATGCTAATGCGATTGCAGGAATTGAAAATCTATCTGGAATTTCTTTGTACATTAAATCATAGAAGAAAATTGCTGCTAGGAAAGTAAATTCAACTAGATAAAATAGAAAGATTATAAAATTTTGCCAATTGATTATGTAATTACTGAATTCAGGATTTACTGTTGAAGGTATTGCTTCTATAAAGTCCCATTGTCCAAGTGCTAATACAAATAGTAAGGCCATTGTTAATTCCATTACTAAGTAATGAGATGATATTTTTTTTCCACATTCACCACAACGACCACGTAGTGCTAGCCAACTGAAAATTGGTATTAAATTGCGCCATTTGATTTTCTTTTTGCAAAATGGACATTTTGACCGGCCACTAATTATCCCTTTTTCTTTTGAATGAACACGGTAAATAATTACACTTAGGAAACTTCCAATAACGGATCCTAAAATGAAAACTATGATAGTAGTGAGTAATTGCATTATGGTGAGGTTATATTTACTTGATAATAAGTTTGGACTTCTTTTTCAGTTAAAATATTAAATCTTATAGCGGCCAAATTTCCAATAGAAGTTCCTTGTCCTAATATATATGCTTTTTTATAATATTCTTTTGCTAGATTTATAAACCCTTGTTTTTGATACATCCATGCAATGTTTAAATGAGCAGAGTCGAAATTTGGATTTAATTTTATAGCTTTTTTTAGTTCTATCTTAGCATTTTCGTATTGATTGTTTGCTGTGTAAGCCCATCCTGCAAGATTGTGACTTATTGCGTTGTCTGGATAATTTTCAACACTTTTTGTCGCATATTTTAATGCTTTTTTAGGATTATTTATTTTTTCTATATTAAGCCAAACAATTTTAGCAAAAAGATCTAAATTATTTGTGTTTTGAGAAACAATGTCTTCATATTTTTCACTTGCTTCTTCGTAGTTTTCTTCTAGTAGGTATAAATCTCCAAGTTTTAAATTAACTTGGTCTTTAGGTTCAAATCCGTTGTCACGTGCTCTTTCTAAATAAAAAATTGCATTATTTATATCATTGTTTGCAAAATGAGATAAGCCTAGAAAGAATAATGTTTCAGGTTTTTGTTCGTCTAGATCATAGGCTTGAGATAAGGCATCAATTGCGTCTGTGTTTTTACCTGTATTTAAATATGCGTATCCTAGAACAAGCCAAGCGTCTCTATAGTTACTCTTTTCATTGATTACTTCAAATAAAATTGGAATTGCAGCTTCGTATTCTCCGGTATCTGTAAGCGCTTTTGCTAATAGCAGATTTAAAAATACCATTTCAGCTTCTTTGTAATAACTAAATGTTTCAAATGTGTTTAGGTAGACTTGTATTTTTTTCTTTGTTGCTAGTTCCTTTGGACTTGTTGCTTGTATTTCAATGCTGCTATTAAATATTTCATTTGATAGCTCAAATTGTTTGTAAAGTATTAGTATGACAGCTTTGTAATATTTAACTTCGAGATTATTGTCATCCAAACTCCAAATTATGTTTTTGGCTTCTTCTATTTCTCTGGCATCTAAATGGGCCTTTGTGAGTAATAATTTTATTTCTAAAGCTCCTTTTGATAAGGTATCAGCAGTTTTTAAAATTCTTACTGCGTTTTTTGCTTCATGATTTGCTAAATAAGCTTTTGCTAATTTTACTAATGATTCAACTGAATTTTCTTTTATGGAAGTAGCTTTTTTGTAATTTATTATTGCTTGTAATGGATTGTTATTTGCCAGATGTTGATCTCCAAGTGAAATGTTTTCTTTAAATGATGAAGGAAGAGTTTTGTTGGTATCTAAGGCTGGAGTTTGTTTTAAAAGTAATTTTTCTTTTTCTTTTTTCTTTTCTCTTTGTATTACTTGTTTTACTTCTACTGTTGATTCTTTGGTGTTTTTATCACCTTTAACATAATGCAGTGCAATAAAGGCTGATCCCGTAATTATTATTAACCACATTATTGTTATTATTTTTTTCATTGTTTGATTCTTGTATCTAATGCTAATGAGTTTGAGAGACAGATGGCTGCAGCAACTGCATCTGCGGCATCGTCAGGTTTAGGAATTGTATTTAATCTTAAAATAGTTTTTACCATATGTTGTACCATTTTTTTATCAGCTTTTCCATATCCACAAACTGCTGATTTTATTTGTAGGGGAGTGTACTCGTTTATGTTTATTTCATTTTCGGTTAGTTTTTGTATTATTACTCCTCTTGCTTGAGCGACTGAAATTGCTGTTTTAACATTGGTTTGGAAAAATAATTTTTCTATTGATGCAGTTTCAGGTTTCCATTTTTTTACTAATGTATCTATATCTATAGCTATTTGATTTAATCTTTGGCTCATTTCTAATCCTGCAGTTGTTCTTATGCATCCATATTCAAGTAGTTGTAGTTTTCCTCTATGTGATTCTAGGATACTAAATCCTGTTATTGCTGTTCCCGGGTCTATTCCTATAATTCTCATGTACGAAAAGTTGAAATTGCTTCTTGTTTTTTGCTGGCATGGCAAATTATTACTATGCTTTGTTTATTTTTTATTATTTTTTCATTTTTGAGGTAGTCAAAGATTTTCTCTGGAGTGCTTGTGCTAATTTTTTGCACATAAATCTTGTTTAATCCCCAAACTAAGGTTAATTCACGTGCTGTTTTTGCGTTTGGAGTTATTGTTATTAGTTCTATATATGGTCTATGTTTTGCTATTTCTTTTGCAGTATATCCGTCTTTTGTGTAATTGATTAAGATGTTTGCTTTGCTGTCGATTGCAAGTTCGCAAGCGTTTAAGCAGCTAGCGTTTAGTGGAGACAATAGTTTTTTATTATCCATATATTCTAATAATTCTTCATGTTTTTGCAATTCTCTTTCTATGCAATTTGCAACTTTGCTTAGAGTTTCTACTGCTCTTAAAGGGTATTTCCCAACTGCGGTTTCGTTTGAAAGCATAATAGCATCTGTATGATCAAACACTGCATTAGCAGCATCTGATATTTCTGCTCTTGTAGCACGAGGTTTTGTTACCATGCTTTGAAGTACTTGAGTTGCCGTGATTACAGGTTTTGCATATTTATTTGAAAGTGCAATCATTCTTTTTTGAATTATAGGTACTTCTTCAGCAGGTATGTCTACTCCTAGATCTCCTCTGGCAACCATGACCGCATCGCTTGCTTTTATAATTGATTTTAAATTTTTCACAGCTTCATGTCTCTCAATTTTAGCGATTATTTGTTTTTTTTCTGAACCATGTTTTTTTATAAGTGCTTTTAAATCTTTTATGTCTTGTGCTGATTTTACGAATGAAAGTGCAATGAAATCTACATTGTTTTTTAATCCAAATTTTAAATCTTTTTTATCCTTTGCAGTAATTGTATCAATTGAAATATTTGAGTCTGGGAAATGTACGCCCTTGCCAGTATTTATTTTTCCGCTGGTTTTAGCTTTGC
This sequence comes from uncultured Candidatus Peribacteria bacterium, assembly GCA_964406295.1. GTDB lineage: Bacteria > Patescibacteriota > Gracilibacteria > UBA1369 > LOWO2-01-FULL-3 > CAYORB01. The sequence continues at coordinate 10,336 of CAYORB010000015.1, forward strand.
ATTTAACTGTGTTTTTCAAAACTTTTGAAATTTCCAATTCAACTAAACCATCATTAACTAAAACTCTCTCGCCTTTTTTTAGAAATTTTAATATTTTTTCATTATTGATTGTTATTGTTATTTCATCATTTTCTTTTATTTTTTTTTCTTCCATTTTACCTATCCTTATTTTTGGACCTTGTAGGTCTTGCAAAATACCTATTTTTTTTCCTGTCTTTTTTTCTGCAATACGAATGTTCTCGATTATTTTTTTATGATGTTCAAAAGTTCCGTGCGAAAAATTTAATCTCGCAATATTCATCCCGGCTTCTATTAATTGAACTATTTTATTTACTGAATCACTTGCTGGTCCAAGTGTGCAGATTATTTTAGTTTTTTTGTTATACATGAGGGGATTGTTAAGACCTATTTAACCGTTACACTTTTTGCTAAATTTCTAGGTTTATCAGGGTCGTTTTGGCGTAAAACTGCTAATTGATATGATAATATTTGCACTGGAATGATATTTACTATGGGTGAAGTATCTCCAACATCAGGTACTTTTATCCAGAAATCAAAAACTTCATGATTTTCAGGTGATACTCCAATTATATAACCACCACGTGATTTTATTTCTGTTGCATTTGATAAAATTTCTTTTTTACAATCGTCATTTGAGACTAAGGCTATAACAGGGGTTCCTTTTGAAATAAGAGCAATTGGTCCGTGTTTTAATTCTCCTGCTGCAAATCCTTCTGCATGTATGTATGAAACTTCTTGAAGTTTTATAGCTGCTTCTAGGGCGATAGGGTAGTTTACTCCACGTCCTATTATGTACATGGATTCCACATCTTTTATTTTTTCAGCAATTTTCATTATATGTTCTTCATAGCGAGGATTGAGCATGTCATTGATTAAACTTACTGTTTTTATCAATAACTGTTCTCCTTCTTCCAGTCTTCCATCTGCGGCGTAGGCTAGCAAAGTTAAAATTGCTAATTGAGATGTTGTAGCTTTGGTTGAGGCAACTGCTTTTTCTGGTCCGGCTTTAATAGGTACGACTATGTTTGATGCTCTTGCCATTGTTGAGCTTTCTACATTTACAATTGATGCAATTTTAGCTTTTTTTTCTTGGGCTATTTCTATTGCTTCCAATGTGTCTGCAGTTTCTCCTGATTGTGAAATACAAACTATAAGTGTTTTATTTGTGAGAAAATGTTTGTGATAAGGAAATTCTGAACCGAAACTGAAATTTATATGTTTTTTAGCAATTCTAGAAAATAAATATTCTCCAACCATTCCGACTTTTCCTGCTGTACCACATCCAATCAGATATGTTCCTTGTGCATTTTGAATTGCTTTGGCTAATTTTTTAATTGTGTTTGTATCTTGATTAATGGCTCGTCTTATACTGTCTTTTTGTTCCATGATTTCTTTGATCATGAAATGTGGAAAATCACCTTTTTCTGCGTGTTCAGGTTTCCAGTCAATTTCTATAATCCTTTTTTTGATTATTTCATGTGTAAGACTGTGTATGAATTTTATGTTCTTTCCTTCAATTACTGTGATTTGATTGTCGTCTAAATAGATTACATTTTTTGTGTATTTTAAAAATGCTGGGATATCTGAGGCGATGAAATACTCTTCTTTTTCTTCATTTACTCCTATGATAATAGGGGATCCTTTCCTTGCTGCAATTATCTTGTTTTCATCTTTTTTAATTACAACGATGGCATATCGCCCTTCTATTTCTTTTACTGCCAATTTGACACTGTCTTCAAGTGAATGTTTTTTAGTATGATGTTCAATCAAATGAGCTATTACTTCTGAATCTGTTTCCGAAATGAATTTGTGTCCTTTTTTTTGAAGAGATTTTTTCACTTCCAGATAATTTTCAAAAATACCATTGTGAACGAGTACAATCTCTTTATCCTCTGAGTAATGTGGATGTGCATTTTTTTTGTTCACTCGTCCATGTGTTGCCCATCTTGAATGTCCAATTGCTAGGCTTGAAGCTTCAAATTGTTTTTCATTATTGAAATCTCCAATTTTTCCAACTTCTTTGTAAATTTCTATTTCTTCCTTGTTTTTATAAGCAACTCCCCAAGAATCGTATCCTCTATATTCTAAGTTTTTAAGCCCTTCTACTATGAGTTGTGCTGCGTTTTTTCTGTGACCTGAGTAAGCAAATATTCCACACATATAAAAATTATTATTGACTGTCGAATTTTAAAGTAAAATACTCTTTATGTGGAGGTGTTTGTGTTGACAGGACCTGTCTACTATTTTGACATTTTTGTGAGATTTTTTACTCCTTTTTCTTTAATGAGTATCATATCTTCTATTCGTACTCCAAATTCTCCAGGAATATAAATACCAGGTTCAACTGTAACTATGGAACTAGTTTTCAATTTTTTACTGTAGTTTTCAGAGAGAGATGGGGATTCATGCACGTCCAAGCCTATTCCGTGTCCGCCAGCATGGTTGTAGTAATCTCCATATCCTGCTTCTTTTATAATATTTCTTGATATAGCATCTGCTTTTTTTCCGCTTATTCCGGCTTTGATTTGTTTTATTGCTTCAGTTTGAGCTTTAAGAACAACTCCATATACTTCCAAATGTTTCTTGCTTGGATTTTCTGGAAGTATCATTCTGCTCATGTCGCTACAATACCCCTGATACTTCATTCCCATGTCTATTAGAATTATATCAGTTTTTTTTAATACCTTGTTGCTTGGGGCATGATGAACGATGGCTGAGTTTGTTCCAAAAGCGACAATTGGATCAAAGCTCATATCTTCTGCTCCGTACTTGTTTCCCAGTTCCTTTATTTTCCAGGCTAAATTTAGTTCTGTGATTTTCTTTTTATTCTTTCTGGAAGTTTGTACAATTTTTTTGATCGTAGAGAATACTTTTTCGTTTATTTTCTGGCTTTTCCTTATAAGTTTTATTTCGTTTTTTTCTTTTATCTCTCTTGTTTTTTCTATACTAAATGAGATGTCTTGAAATTTCACTTTTGGAGATATTTTTTTGAATTTTTTCATTTTAAGCACTGTCAAATCGGATTCTTCTATGCCTAGAGTTGTGATTCTGTGTTTTTTTAGTATGGATTGCCATCCTTTTTTTAATTCTTTTGGGTTGCGCCACATTTTGCTTGTGTCTACGATTTCTATGCCTTTTTTAATGCTATTTTTTGCTCTTAAAATATATCGTGAATCTGTGAATAAATAACTTTTACTACGTGTTAAAAGCATGAACCCTGAGGATCCTGTGAAGTTTGATAAATAGGCTATATTGGATTTGTTTGTTATCAGACTGGCTGAAGGTTTTTTAGGCATGTTTCAAGAAATATGTGATAATTTCTTCTGTTTTACTCATATCTTTCGGTAGTTTTGATAAAGCTTGATTGATGTGTTTACGCTGATATCCTAGTCCCATTAAGGCGTCTATAGCTTCTTGGTTGTTGTTTGTTTCTGCTTGCTCCAAATCTATTATTTCTACTTTTGATTTTAGCTCCAGAATTATTCGTTTGGCGGTTTTTGGGCCTATACCAGGTATTTTTTTCATGAAATCTACGTCATTGTTTAGAATTGCTTTTTGTATTTTTTCAGTTTCTACGTTTAGAATTTCCAGTGCAACTTTTGGGCCTATTCCATTTATGCTGATGAGGTTTCGGAAGAAAAGTAATTCTTTATATTCAAAAAATCCATAGAGATCAAAAGCGTCTTCTCGCACTTGTGAATGTATGAAAAATTCATGTTCTTCTTTCTCTTTTATTGTCGTGAGGATGTTTTTAGTTAAATGTATGAAATACCCTATGTGTCCAGTATTTAAAATGATCCCTTTTTCTGTGTTTTTTAGGTTTTTTCCTTTTAGATACGCTATCATTGTGTTTTTGAATTGAATTTTTTCAGAAAATTTTCTTTGAATTCTTTGAAACTATTTGCGTTTATATGTTCTCTTATTTCCTTCATCAAGTCCAATAAAAATTTCAAATTATGCATGCTAAGTATTTTGAGTCCTAACATTTCTTTTTCCATTATTAAATGTCTTGTATAGCTTTTGCTGTAGCCATTATATAGTTCACTTTCATCTTCTTTAAATTTCTTGTTCTTGATGTTATGCTGTCCATTTTCTGTCCAAAATGCTCCGTGTCTTGCGATTCTTGTTGGGTGAACGCAGTCAAACATATCTATTCCTCTGTCTACGCATTCAAGTAAGTCTTCTGGTGTGCCAACGCCCATGAGATATCTAGGTTTATTGATGTCTAAATGGGGGATTGAGGCTTCTATCATTTTAGCCATGTCTTCTTTGCTTTCACCTACAGATAACCCTCCAATTGCATTTCCTGGTAAACCCATGCTGTTTATGAATTTTGCAGATTCTGCACGTAGTTTAGGGTAAAGCCCCCCTTGCACTATGCCAAATAGGGCTCTTTCTTCTTTGTTTTCTTCTAATAATTTGTAATGTTCACTTTTGCAGCGTTCTAGCCAGTTATGTGTTCTTTCCATTGCTCCTTTGAAATATTTTTCCGAACTGTCTGCAGGTGCACATTCATCAAAAGCCATGATAATATCTGCGCCAAGGTCGTGTTGAATTTGAATGGCTCTTTCGGGTGTGAAATAATGTTTTGAACCATCTATATGTGACTTGAATTCGACTCCGTTGTTGTCAATTTTTACATCGATTTTTATGTCATGTTTTTTGTTGTGGTTTTTATTATTGCTTGCTAGTGAAAAAACTTGAAACCCACCTGAATCTGTTAGCATTGGGCCTTTCCATTTTATCCATTTGTGTAATTTGCCCATTTTTTTAATCAATTGTTCTCCTGGGCGTAGAAATAGATGATATGTATTTCCCAAAATGATTTGGGCATTTAGTTCTTCCAGATTTTCTTGCGACAAAGTTTTTACAGTTGCTTTTGTTCCTACTGGCATAAAAACTGGAGTTTTTATCTCTCCATGTGGTGTTTTTAAACTTCCTGTTCTTGCTAGGGAATTTTTTGCTGTATTTTTTACTTCAAATTTAAACATCGCGAATTAATCTAGCATGATGTTTATACTAGATCCACCTAATAACCTCAAAAAACATGTCAGTCATTTTATAAAAGTTTCTCTGGAAACTTTATGTTGTTGCGGATTCTGGTGTGGTTTCAGGAGTGGCTACTGCAGGTTCCGATGGTGCTGCAGTAGGAGGGACTGATTGGTTATCATTTGTTGCTGTGTCTGTAGATATGCAGAAAAATGATCGTAATTTGTCATGAAACCTTTTTCTGTGTCCATTAACTCCTTCTCTGATCCCTGTTGTGATAGAGGCAGGGATTCTTGCTATTGCAGTTGGTGCCATTCCAGCTACTATTGTAGCTGCTTTTGCTAATGGATTGATTATTCTTCCCAGTAAAGGAATTCTACCGATAGTATTTCTGATACCTCCTCTTATGGCATGTACTGCTCCTTGTGCTGTGTCTACACTTTTATGGTAAAAAACTTCTGCTCCATGTATTACACCTGAAGCTGCATCACTAACTAACTCTGTTATTCCGTTGATTGTTAATCCTGCTGCTTTTCCTGTATTCCAAAGAACTGAGATTGGATTTGGGAGTTTGCTGATGACAGCTTTTGTATTTCCCATTGCATCATGAATTTTTTCACGTATTTCTGTAATAGCTGCGTCTGTTCTTTTGAGTCCATTGTCTATTGTTCCTTCATATGCATTTTTAACCATGTGTCCAACATTTCCAAACATTGTACCTGTCGGATCATTGAATATAAATTTGTCTAATGTGGCAACACCTAGCATAAAGGATTTTTAAATGAGTTCTGAAATTTAACATTTTATTTGATTTTTGTCAATATTGAGAAGTTAGGATATATTAAACTAAAAAAGAGCGCTTTTGCGCTCTTCAAAATGTGTTTTGAAATTCTCTTATTTAGCTTCTTCTTCAACAACTTCAGCTTTTTCTTCTTTTACTTCTTCAGTTGTTGCTTCTTTCTCTTCTATAACTTTAGTTTTTTCTTTAACTTTTTCCTCTTCTTCAACGATTTTAACATCACTTGCAGCTTTTGCTTGTGCTGCCTTTGCTTTTTCCATTTTAGCTCTGAATTTCTCTACTTGTCCTGAGCTATCGATTAGTTTTTGTTTACCTGTGTAAAATGGGTGGCATTTTGAACAGATTTCAGTTTTAAATTTATCCTCTTTAAGGGTAGATCCTGCGATAAACTCAGCTCCACATGCGCAGCTAAACGTTGTATCTGTGTATTTTGGGTGAATATCAGTTTTCATAGTAATACTTGACTTATTTCGTTTTTTTATTCTTTTCTTTATTTAGACCGGCAGCAATATACTTGAAATAGATTATTGATGCAAGGGCAATTGCTAGTAATGTTGCTATTAATTGTTTGTATAAAGCTAAGTTTAATACGTTGATGTGAAATTGACTACTTAATGATTGACCTTTGTCGTCTGTAACTGTTAACTCAACCTGATGAGGCCCAAGTGTGTCAAATGTGTAGTTTACGGCATTTCCTTCTAGTTTTTCTCCATTTATTTGCCAAATATAACTTACGATTTCACCGTCCTCATCATAGGAAGGACTAGCATCGAATATGTAATTTTCTAGCAATCCTACTGTTTGACTTTGGTCAGCTAGTTCAATAATTGGACCTTTATTTAGAGGATACTCATCTGTGTCGTCGTGAATTCCGTCATTGTCATCATCTATGTCCGTGTTGTTTCCTATTCCGTCCCCATCGCTGTCTAGTTGTTCTTCAGAATCAGTAGGGAATACGTCTTCACCGTCATTTACACCATCGTTGTCAGTGTCTGCAACAAGAGGGTCACTTCCTGTGTTTTCTTCGTCTGTATCGCTTACGCCGTCATTGTCGTCATCTTCGTCAGCAATGTTTCCAATCCCGTCTCCATCAGTGTCTGTTGTTTCATTTGGGTCAAGAGGGCGATCGTCAGATTTATCTGGTACTCCATCGTTGTCGTCATCTTGATCGCTATTATTTCCTACTCCGTCTCCATCACTGTCTGTCGTTTCGTTTGCATTTCTAGGGAAGTGGTCGTTGTTGTTTTCTACTCCGTCTCCATCGATGTCTGTGTCGGAAGTGTCAGCGATACCATCTCTGTCCATGTCTGGAATTATATATTTCGTTGTTGAGATGCTGTTGTTGCTTGGATCGTCTATCTCTGGTTCCCATGGTATTATTCTTACTTCTATTTCATGAGTTCCTGCTGTTCCTGACCAGTTTATAAATACACCATCACTTGATCCATTAAAAATTGAAACTGGTTGGTCTCCACCTATCTGAGTGTTATCTATGAAGAATCTCACGGTTCCAAGTAAATCTTTGTTGCTGTTGTTTGTCACTGTCGCATATATTCTGTTTTCTTGTCCTTCTAGCGGGTTTTCGATAGAGAAGCTGATGTTTTGGCTTGTGATTGCGATATCTCCATCTGCTGCAAATGCAGTTGGTGTAATTATGAGCGTGCTAATACTTATGCCTAAGATTGTGATCAATTTTTTCATAGCTAAATTGATTATTTTGTATTTATTAATTCGGGCTTGGTTTCTGACTTATTGGTGTTTTCTAGCATTTCTTCTTTTATGTTTTCGATTAAAGAAATTGATGCCACTTTGTCCTTTAATTTCATTCTCATCAGGTAAACGCCTTGGGTTGCTCTTCCTCTAGAAGGGATTTGGCTTGAATGCAATCGTATGATTTGTCCTGATTTTGAGATTATTACCAGGTCTGCGTCCATATCTTTACTTATTACTTTTGCTCCTACGATTTTCCCGGTTTTTGAACTAAGACTTGCTGTTTTTACACCTGTTCCGCCTCGATTCTGGAATCTGTAATTCGTGATTTGTGTCATTTTCCCTAATCCATTTCCCATTACTACAAGTAGTTCTGCTGTTTCTGGATCTTTTATTACGTCCATTTCAACTACTTCGTCATTTTCTTTTAGCTTGATGCCACGAACTCCAATTGAGGCTCGCCCCATTGGTCTAGTGTTTTCTTCATTAAATCGTATGCATTTACCTTCTTTGGTTACTAATATTACTTCATTGTTTTTTGAAGTTTCTTTTACCCATTCGAGAGAGTCATCATCACGCAATTTGATTGCTACTAATCCACTTTTTCTTACTTTTTTGAACTGGTCAACGGATGTCTTCTTTATAGTACCTTTTTTGGTTGCCATGAATAGGTATTCGCCATTGAAATTCTCTCCTGTTTTCAAGATTGCTGTTATTGTTTCATTTTCTTGTAGTTGGAGAAGGTTTACTATTGCTTGTCCTTTTGCTTGTCGTGAGGCTTTTGGAATTTCGTATACAGGTAATTGGAATACTCGTCCTTGGTTTGTGAAATATAGAAGTTCGTCATGATTCATTGCATAGCGAATTAGTTTAATTTCGTCTTGATCTTTTGTTGTCCCCCCTATTACACCTTTTCCTCCACGATTTTGAGTTCTGAAGTTTCCTATTGAAATTCTTTTTATATAATTCTCTTTACTTAGCATTACCATTACTGGTTCATTTGGAATTGTGTCTTTTTGTGAGAAACTATTTAATCCATGTGGGATGATTTCTGTTCTGCGTTCATCTGCGTATTTTTCTTTAATTTCAGCTAATTCTTCTTCCATTATTGACTGAATTTTCTTTGAGTCAGCTAATATTCCTTCTAATTCATTGATAAGTGCCAATTTTTCTGCCAATTCATCTTCAATTTTTTTTCTTTCCAGTCCTGCAAGTGTTTGTAATCTCATTTCTAGAATTGCTTTACCTTGTAGCTCAGAAAGTTTGAATTTGCTGATTAATTGAGTTAAAGCTTCGTCTTTTGTTTCTGAAGCTCTAATTGTTGCGATAACAGCATCTATGTTGTCCATTGCAATTTTCAATCCCTCTAAAATATGGGCTCTAGCTTTTGCTATTTTAAGTTCGTATTCTGTTCTTCTGGTTATTACTTCTTTTCTGTGTTTTATGAAATGTTCAAGTACTTGTTTTAGGTCTAACAAATGCGGCTGAATTTCATCTACTAGTGCAATCATGTTCATATTGAATGATGATTGTAATTGAGTGTATTTGAATAGTTGGTTTAATATTTTTTTAGGATAGGAGTCCTTCTTTAATTCTATTACTATTCGTATACCTTTTTTATTTGATTCATCACGAATATCGGTAATTCCCATTACTTTTTTGTCACGTACAAGTTCGGCCATTTTCGTGATTAAATTGGATTTATTAACTTGGTATGGTATTTCACTCACTATTATTGAAAATTTTCCACCTTTCCTTTCTGTAATCTCAGTTTTTGACCTTACTACCATTCCTCCGCGACCTGTTGCGTATGCAGTTCGTATGTCATCTGTGTTATAAAGGATTCCTCCAGTTGGAAAGTCAGGTCCTTTTATGTGCGTCATTAAGTCTTCCAGTGTTGCATCTTCATTTTGAGACAGGTGCATCACCCCATCTATTAATTCTCCAAGATTGTGTGGTGGGATTGAGGTTGCCATACCAACGGCAATACCGGTCGTACCATTTAATAGCAGTTGTGGAATTCTGGTTGGTAGAACAGTTGGTTCTTTATATCTACCATCATAGTTGTCTTTCCAATTTACTGTTTCCTTGTCTATATCTGCCATCATTTCATCTGAGATCTTTTCCATTTTAGCCTCTGTATAACGCATAGCTGCCGCACTGTCCCCGTCAATTGAACCGAAATTTCCTTGTCCACGTACTAATTCATATCGCATTGAGAAATATTGGGCCATTCTTACCATCGAATCATACACTGCGGAGTCACCATGTGGGTGGTATTTGGCCAGCACTTCACCGACAACGGCTGCAGATTTTCTAAATGATGCACTGGATCGTAAACCTAGTTCGTTCATTGCATATAAGATACGTCTGTGTACGGGTTTCATACCATCACGCACGTCTGGGAGAGCACGTGCAACAATTACACTCATGGCATATTCCAGGTAGGAATTTTCCATTTCACTTGTAATGCTTTTTGGGCTTATGTTGTCTGCATCTGCGATCAATTGAGCTTGCTCTTTAGCTTCTTCATTATTTTCCTCTTCTTGAGGGTCTTTTTGGTCTTTTTTAGCCACTTTTTACTATTGTTAAGAGTAGATACTGTTCGGATCCTAGCATAGTTTTAAAAATTTTTTAAGAGAGACCTTGGCTTATTTTAGCTGTGTGTTGAAAAGTGCTTGACTTGATTGGTTTGTTGTTGCTTGCTGGAAGCTTTTTTGAAGTTTTTTATTTATAGGTGTCGATATAATATGGGCATTTTGATCGCCTTCCCTGTTGACAAATGGTGGTCGGCAGTTAGAATGAGGCTCTGCCTGTGTTAATCAGGCTCTAAAGATCAGGGCTCTTGGAGGAGGAGTCCTGATCTTTGGAGTTTGCTGGGCTTGTAAAAAATCTTATTTTCTGGTAGAATTATAGGATATTTTTGATCTGAAAATAAAAACAAAATGGACCCAAATACAAGGCAAGAACAGGGACAGCAGGCGGCAGTAGCCTTACCGGTTGAACCAAATGTGGAAAAAAAGACTATTTTCACTAAAGCTGTTGAGAAAAAAACAGATACTCCTGAATGGTTAAAGGAAACGGCTGAGAAATCTGTTGAAGCGCCTGTTGAGAAAAAAATAGTTGCTTTGGAGGATGCTTTGCCGCAGTTTAGGGATGATAAGCCTTCTACAACTGATCTTGGTATAAATCCAAGTTCAGAAATTGAGGTAAAAAAGAAGGTTGAGCCATCAATGAAGCTTGTTCATAAAGTTGATGTTGAAGCCTCTGAAAAACTCATTAAGGCTGGATATAATCCGGTTTCCGGTAAGAGATTGGTTGATAAAAAGCCTGGTTTTTTTGCTTCTTTATTTGGTGGAGGGAAAAAGAAAATTGAAGTTAAAAAAGGTATGGAAGATGTCAAAAAGGATGTGAAGGCTGATGTTAAAGTTGATTCAAAGGTGAAAGCGGTTCAAGAGGAAAGGGCGAAACTGATTGAGGCTGAGAAGATTTATCAAGAAGGGTTGGCTTCGATAAAAGATTTGATTGCGCCTGCGTCTATGGAAATTAACTACGACAAGATTAGAATGGATGGTATGTATACTCAATCATTCTATGTTTACTCTTACCCTCGTTATCTTAATGTGAATTGGCTTTCACCAGTGATTAATTTTGATGTGACTATGGATATGTCTCAATTTATATATCCTATTAGTTCGGCTGATATAATGAAAACTTTGAAAAAAAAGGTGGCACAAATGCAGTCCAGTATGCGTATTAATGCGGAAAAAGGGCAGGTTAGAGATCCTGGTTTGGAAACTGCACTTGAAGATGCTGAGCAATTGCGTACTGAAATTCAACGTGGACAGGAGAAATTTTTTCAATTTGCTCTTTATTTCACCCTGTATGCGGAGGATGAGAAAAAATTAGAAAAAACAGCTAAGCAGTTGGAGAGTCTACTGGGAGGTAAATTGGTTATGACCAAAAAAGCTCAATTGCAAGCTGAGCATGGTTTGAATTCTACTTTACCTATGTGTTTGGATGAGTTGTATGTTGTGAGAAATATGAATACTAGTCCTTTGTCTACAACATTTCCATTTACATCGTCTGATTTAACTTCAGATAAAGGTATTCTTTATGGTGTGAATAGGCATAATGATTCTTTGATTATTTTTGATAGATTTGCACTTGAAAATGCCAATTCTGTGGTGTTTGCGAAATCTGGTGCTGGTAAGTCTTATGCTGTGAAGCTTGAAGTTTTGCGATTAATGATGATGGATACTGATGTGATAGTGATTGATCCTGAAAATGAGTATGAGGATCTTGCGAATACTGTGGGTGGGACATATTTACGCATGAGTTTGAATAGTGATAGGCGTATTAATCCTTTTGATCTGCCTAAACCGGTTGAGGGGTCTGAAGATAATCTTCAACCTGGAGATCTTTTGCGTTCAGCTATTATTAATCTACATGGTTTGTTTAAATTGATGCTTGGTACTATTACACCTGAGGAAGAAAGTATTTTAGATAAAGCTTTGATAGATGTTTATGCTTTGAAAGGATTGACCATGGATGTACTTGATCCGTCTCAATATGCGCCACCGACTATGGAGGATCTTCAGCAAATTTTGTCTTCTATGCAAGGTGCGGAAAGTTTGGTGCAGAGGGTGTCGAAATATACTGAAGGTACCTATTCTGGTATTTTTAATAAACCTACAAATGTTGATCTTAGTAGTGGGATGATGGTTTTCTGTATTCGTGATTTGGAAGATGCTTTGAGGCCGATTGCGATGTATATTATCTTGAATTATATTTGGAATCAGGTTCGTAGTGAGTTGAAAAAACGTGTTTTGGTTATTGATGAGGCCTGGTCACTAATGCAGCATGAAGATTCTGCGAAGTTTCTTTTTGGTCTTGTGAAAAGGGCTAGGAAATATTATCTGGGGGTGACTACGATCACTCAAGATGTGGAAGATTTTGTGAAAAGTGATTTTGGTAAACCTATTATTACAAATTCGTCTATGCAATTGCTTTTGAAACAGGCTCCGTCTGCAGTTGATATGCTTGCTAAGATTTTTAACCTTACAGAAGGGGAGAAATATATTCTTTTGAATAGTGGTGTTGGGCAGGGGCTATTCTTTGCAGGTTTGAAACATGTTGCAGTGCAGGTTATTGCCTCATTTACAGAGGATAAGATAGTTACTACAAATCCAGAAACGATATTGAGTTTACGTGAAGAGAAAGCTGCTTAAAAGCCAATGTTTTTTAGAATTCTTTAAGTGCGGCTTCTAGTTGTTTGTCCTTTTCTAAAGTGTTTTCTACGATGATGTCTGGTGTTATCCCGTTGTCGTTGATTATTCTGCCATTTGGTGTAAGCCATTCTGCGACTGTGTGTTTTAGTAGTCCGCCATTTGTGTATTCAGTTAGTTCTTGGGCAGTTCCTTTTCCGAAAGTTTGTGTTCCTATAATTGTGCTTATTTCAAAATCTTGAAGTGCGCCTGCCATGATTTCTGAAGACGAAGCTGATCCTTCGTTTACAAGTATTACGATTTTTTTACCTTCAAGTGGAGCTTCTATATCAGGCATTTCAAGACCTTCTATTTCGTTATTATGGAAACGTACTTTTAGGGCTGATCCTTTTTCTTTAGTGAATAAACTGATCATGTTGATGACTGTATTTAAATATCCTCCTGGATTATTTCGTAAGTCGATGATGTATCCTGATGGGGCTTGAGTTTCCAGTTCGTTTATGGCTTCTTTAAATTCTGCAAATGTGTTTTTACCAAATGTTATTACTGAAATATATGCGATTTTTTTACTGCCTTTTTTCAATATTTCTGACTCGACTGTGCTTACTTTTATAGCTGCGCGGATGATTTTGTAATCTATGGTTGTGTTACCTCTTTTAATAGTGACTTCTACTTCTGTTCCGGCTGCTCCTTGAATTTTTTGTGCTACTGCTTGCAGTGTTTGCCCTCTGACATCTTCTTGATTTACTTTTATAATTTCATCATTTGCTTTTATACCTATTTTTTCAGCTGGGGCTTGTTTGATTGGTGAAATTATAACGATTTTACCGTCAATTAGTTCTATCATTATTCCTATTCCTTCTAGTTCATTTGTAAGGCTGGTTAAGAATGCTTCTGCTTCTGTTGGTTCTTCGAAAGTTGTATAGACATCATCTAATCTGTCTATGAACCCTTTTATTGCGCCAAATTCTAGATCCTGCTTATCAATTTGGTCTTTGTATAAATAGTTATTATGGATTGTGTCCCAGGCGTGTAGAAATGCGGCTAAATCTTCTCTATTCTTTTTTTCTGTATTTGTGATTATTTTTTCAACGACGATTGTGCTTGGGTCGGCTGGGTCATATTCATGTATTTGATGAAGATAGAATGCCGCTTCACCTTTTGTTACGTCTTTGAAGGCTTTGAATTTTGTAGGAGTTTTTGTTTCTAAAATACCAAGTTCTGCGGCTCGTTTTGCAACTGGAGCTAGATATGATTTTTCTGA
>CAYORB010000016.1:0-22232 GCA_964406295.1 uncultured Candidatus Peribacteria bacterium
AAGGCAAGCTTTCCGCTGGAGAAAGCGTTAAGCCGGTACTTAATGAAATTAATTAACTAAATTTAAAGAAACAACATTAAAAATGTTTTGAGGATTTCAAGCAACGACGTCTGCCCACAGAATAAAAATAACCAGCAAGCCCAGAAATAACAAATAACCACATAGTTTCAGGCCCAGCATCAGCAACATCACGCTCTAAATCATTCAAAGCAACAGCACCAGCACTTCCTTCAAAAACATCTATGGGCGCCAACTCAACCATCTCCACTACTGGCAATTTCACAACTCCATATGGAGTCGCTTTAGCAATATTACTAAATTCTTGACTAACATTACCAACTCCATCTACAGCAATAACCGCAAAATAATAAGCCTTTCCATTTACAAGATTGGGGATATACCAATCAGTTGCAGAGGTAAAAGTATCAACAGCATCTGTTAATTCATTAGGAGAAAGACCATAATAAATTCTATATTCAGATATTCCATTTACTGAATCAGTAACAGGATCCCAATTCAAAATAACGCGTGCATCTTCTGGAGTAACACGAAGATTATAAACATTCGCAGGATAAGATTTTTCAGCAACAGGGAAAACACCTACCTTAAAACCAGCATAATTTTCATATTTAGATTCATTTCCAAGCTCATCAGTTACGATAAAATCCACAATATATTCTCCAAATTCAATAGGCGCAGCAAAAGCACCAACATAAGAATTATTTCCAGAATCTTCAAGTTCAAATCTATCACCATCCAAAATCATAACAGCTTCGGAAACATCATCATCAATTTTCAATTCAACACGAACCGCAGTACCTGGAACAATATCTTTCGAAGGACTAAATGTAGCTTCACCAATTTCGGGAGCAGAAGTATCAATTGTAAATTTCAAAGTCTCACTAGCATCAACAACAGAACCATCACTATCAACACTAGCAACATAAATAGTATGAACACCATCCAAAAGAAGTTCAGTTCTAAAAGTAAAATCACCTTCAATATCCGCAATTAATTGAGCAATTTCAACACCATTATCAAAGATTTTCAAAGACGTACCAGGTACAGCCTTACCACTTATAACCTGCAAATTGCTGCTATATGTGCCAGCAATTGGATTTGTAATAGTAATATTGGCATCTTCAGAAGCACTTGCAGAAAAAGAACTAGATTCAATCACATCAATAATTTTTTCTGCAGAGACAGAAATGTCCTCCAAATCAGTAACCCTTAAGCCATATTGACCAAGCTTTTGAAAATTAAAAGCCAAAGAAAAAGTATGAGATCCTTGATCCGCAAGATCAAAAGTATAATCTTCAGGCAAAGCAACATAAGAAGCATTCGGACCAACCGCAGAAAATCTCACCACTCCCTCATAATTTGTCACAACTTGATCAGCAGAATCATAAGCGGTTAAAGTCAAACTAACAGATTCCCCAGGATTAATTTCTTCAGGGAAATCTTCAAATTTCAAATGATCCACAAGACCCGAAGAATTTCCGGCAGCATAGCTGGAAGTGGGTAACGCCTCATGAAACAAAGATTTAGCAGAATCAAGATAAGCAACCTTGGCCTTAGACAGTAAAACCTTATCAGCAGTAACATCATAAGCAGTATAAGTAATGGTATCTTGAAAATCATGACTTACAGAAAAATTAAGCTCACCATTTTCATCTGTAAGACCGCTTTCTCCAATCATCTTAATCTCACCTGAAGTAGAATCTCCAATCAATTTCACTTGGTGACCAACAATCGCATTGCCAAAATCATCCTTTAAATTAACAGTGATAGTTTTGGCTTCACCATGTGATTTTGAAACTTGATTTTCAGGGTATAAAGATGATTCAAATTCAGAAGTTTCTCCTGGGAAAACAATAAAAGAACTCCAATAAGCAACTTCATCAGATTGTACATGAGCCCCAAGCATATATTCACCAGCAACCTTCAAGTGATAATCAGAAATATCAACAATGGCAACACCCTTGTCACTTGTTTCTGCATCAATAGACACTATTTCACCATTAGGTTTTTTAACTTCAAACACAATTTCAGTATCAGGAAGGGTTTTTGAAGTACGCAATACTGTAGAATGCCCAGCTATAGTATCAAGTCCATAAGCCTCCATTGACGAAACATTCAATAAAGTAGAGGCAAAAGTATCAAAACTAAGTAAAATTAATCCTAGACACAGAAACGAAAAATTTAGAAATCTAGTTATTTTTTTCATTTTTATTTTTAACAATCCAAACATTATACCTGAAAAAAGGCTTTCCTTCAATAAGCAGGACAACAAAACCCTAAAGAAGTCAACAGTTAATAAGTATTATGTGGGATTTCAAATATATACTCAATAACTAGTTAAATACCAAAAAATTTGCTAGGATAATTGAAGAATTATCCTAAAACTCATGATTAAAAAATTAACAAAATTAGCATTTATAACATTACTCAGCCTAGGTCTATTAAGCACAAGCGTTGCAGCTGAAGAATTAACCACAACAGAATCACCTACCTACCTCAAAGCAGTAATAGGGTCAGATCAAGAAATAGAAGCAAAAAAAAGCAGTATTTTTGACGCTTCCCAGTCATTTTTACCAACCCAAAATGATGAAACTACCTATGAATGGGATTTTGGAGATGGAAACAGTAATGAAGGCGTAGAAGTATTACATGCTTACAAAGAACCGGGACATTACAAAGTTTCACTAACAATAAATGATGGAATCAATGAATCAAAAAGTGAATTAGATGTCTTTGCTTATCGTAAAATGATAGTACTTATAACAGACCAAACAGAAGCTGAAGAAAGAATAAGAATTAATGAAGACTACGCATTAGAAAATAATGTTCATATCAAAAAAATTGAAAGTTTTGGAAGCAGTACAGAATTCATTTCAGAAGAAATATTAACAAAAAAACTAACAGAAGAATCACATAACATTCAAAAAGCCAAAGAAATCATAATATGGACTAAAGAAAATGCAGGACTAAATGCAATTTCACGTTATATGCAAACTGGAGACGGAAAATACAAAAACCAATTATCAGAAAAAACCATATTAGTTCTTGAGAATCACATCGATAATAAAATTAGTCGTATTCAAAGACAATATGAACTCATAGGTCCAAAACAAATTATAATCACACAAGAAGCCGCAATGAACGCATTATTGGCAAGTAGAACAGATGAAGAATTTATCAGTATTTTAAAAGAACGTGGCCACATTTATGAACTAATTAGCCCTAAAAGCGGTAAAATAAGACCTTGGAATTTTATGAGTTATTTCGTGAATGTTCTTATAAATCAAGGAATACCAGACAACACAATAGCACTACTACTATTATTGCCTGTGATAGCAACAGTAGTGTCATTCATGAGACAGTTTATAGGTATAACTACATTTGGAATATACACCCCTTCAATTATAACTTTATCATTTTTAGTAATAGGGATGTATGCAGGCTTATTAACACTATTAACAGCAATTTTAGTAGGATCCGTTGCAAGACCATTGCTAAAAAAAATCCGTATGCTTTTCATACCCAAAATGGCAATAGTAATAACATTAGTTTCATTAAGTCTATTTTTAATATTAATAGCTAGCATTTATTTAGATCTATTTGATGCAGCTTTTCTTTCAATCGCAATTTTCCCAATGCTAATATTAAGCACTCTTGTCGAAAAATTCGTTAGCGCAAAAACTGACAAAAGCCTATGGTCTGCATCATTTTTAATGGGAGAAACACTACTGGTTGCAATTATAGCCTATTTCGTAGCTGGAGGAGAAATACAACTTGGTTTTGCAGTTATAAAATTAGAATTCGTAAAACGAATGATGCTCAATTATCCAGAAATTGTATTTATATTACTTTTTGTAAATCTAGGTTTAGGAAAATGGAATGGCCTAAGAATGCTTGAAAGAGTTAGATTTAGGGAAATATTAAGACACATTGAAGAATAAAATTATGTTTTGGAAAAACAATGGAATTTTAGGAATAAACGCGAGAAATCTTCTTTACATTAGACCATATAACAAAAAGAAGGCAATAAAACTCGCTGACGACAAGATAAAAACCAAACAATTTTTATCAGCACGTGGCATACCCGTACCACGATTATTTTCAATAATAAAAAATAATCAAGATTTAGAAAAATTTGATTTTAATAGCCTACCAAACACTTTTGTATTAAAACCAAATAAAGGGTATGGGGGAGAGGGGATTATCCCAATCATCAGTAAAAGAGATAATCATTATATCACTGCAGGAAACAAACAATTGAACAAAACTGACCTCCAAGAACATATACGCGATATAGTAGACGGACGCTTTTCCATTTCAAATGTCGCAGATTACGCCTTCTTTGAGCAATACATAATTGCCGACGAAAGAGTAAGTAAATATTCATATGAAGGACTACCGGATATAAGAGTGGTCGTACATAATCTAATTCCTGTAATGGCAATGCTGCGATTACCTACAAAAGAATCACAAGGTAAAGCAAATTTTCACCTTGGTGCAGTAGGAGTTGGAATAGATATAGCAAAAGGACAATGCACGCATATAGTATATAGAAATAAAATAATTGACCAATTACCAAATGGTTTAGGGAAAATACGAGGTTTTAAAATACCATATTGGGATGAAATTTTAGAAATTGCATCAAGAGTACAACTGATAACAAATTTAGGCTACATGGCAATAGATATCTGTCTAGATAAAAATGCTGGCCCTGTACTTTTAGAAATCAATGCAAGAGCCGGCCTAGGTGTGCAAATGGCAAATTTAGCACCTTTGAGACGAAGATTAGAACGTATAGAAGGAGTTAAAGTGACCACACCAACCAAAGGTGTAAGAATAGCAAAAGATATGTTCGGAAATATTGTAGAAAAAGAAATTGCACACCTGTCAGGAACAGAAGTAATAGGAATAGATGAAGACGTAGAAATAATTCAAAAAAGTGGGATTTTCAGAGTTCCTGCAAAAATAAACACAGGAAAAGAAATCAGCATAATTGACGAAGACACAGCCCTAAAAGCAGGATTATTAGACAATTTAGATAATTATGACGATGAAAAATCCAGTTTAAAAATTAAATTCACACTTAAAAATCACAGAATTCAAACAATAGCCAGTGTTGAAAAAATAAATTCAGATCAATATAAAATGATTTTGGGAAAACGTGATTTAAAAAACTTCTTAATTGACACAAGTGAAGAGAAAGAAAAAGTAGAAACCCATAAAACTACTACGAATACCATAAAACCTGAAGAAAAGAAAAAAATCAATTTAAGAAAAATAGATCAAGAATTAATAAAAATTGACAGCAAAATTAAACTACTATACCACCTAAAACCATTAAATTTAAAGGAAGAAGAAAAAAAATTCTTTAACAACAAAAACTATAATCCACAATTTGAATATCCCAAATTAAAATTTGACCCAATGGAACTTGTGGAAGATCTAGAAAAAATTAAAACAGATGATTCAGCATTAGGTATAATGTTAAAAGCAAAAAAACGTGAAATAGCATTAAAAATAGAATTAATAGAAGCAATTAACGAAGAAAATTTCACAAAAATTTCACAAAAATTATTTGGAAAACCAAGCCAAGAAGATGTCAAGAAGGTAGAAGAATTAATCAAAAAAATAGATATTCACAGCATAAATAAGGAAGAAGAAATATATGACACAGAAACAGCAAAAGAAAAATTTGAAAAAGTATTTGAGAAATATGGACTTAAAAACTGGAAAGTAAAAATAAAAGAACATATGGTTGCAAGTTGTGTAGCAGGAAAAAACAACAGACTTTTTGTAAAAGCTAATGCAAAATTCAGTAAAGAAAGAATAGAATCACTAATAGTACATGAAATAGAAACACATATATTGACAGCAGAAAACGGAAAAATGCAAGATTACGAACTATTCAATAGAGGGCTTGCAAATTATTTAAAAACACAAGAAGGAATGGCAATGTATAATGTTGAAAAACAACGTAAAAAACCATTTACTCAAAATTTTCGAGCTCTAAGCCATGTACTTGCAATTAACAAATCCATAGAATCATCATTTGCAGAAACATTTAAATATTTAATAGAACTAGGAATACCAGAAAAATATGCATTTAAATCAACATTGAAAGCTAAAAGGGGATTCAATGATACATCTAAACAAGGAGCATTCACAAAAGATCTAATCTATTATAAAGGCTATCACCAAGTTAAAGAATACATGGAAAATGGTGGTGATTTAAAAGAGCTATACATAGGAAAAATGGATATTAGTGATTTAAAAACAGCAAAAAAAATCCCAGGAATAAGATCAGCAAAATTACTACCACATTGGCTTAAATAATCAACATCGCATCTCCAAAACTATAGAACCTATAATCTTCAGCTTTAGCTAATTCATAAAGCTCAAGGACCTTTTGAACCGGATCAGTAACACCTTTATTTTCCAGAAAAGATGCAACCAGCATAATTAAAGTACTTTTAGGTAAATGAAAATTACTAATAAGCCTATCTACGCATTTCCACTTATATTTACCAGGATAAATAAAAATATCAGTAGAACCTTTGCCAGGAGTAAAACATTTATCAAAACCTGATTCCAATACACGTACAGAAGTAGTACCTACAGCAACAATGCGTCGTCCATTAGATTTCGCATCATTCAGTTTATCAGAAACTTCATTTGACAACTCAAATTCCTCACTATGCATCTCATGTTTACCAATATCATCAGAAGTAACAGGCAAAAAAGTACCACGTCCAACATGTAAAACCACCTTTAAAAGATCAACACCCTTATCCTGCAAATTGCATAACAAGTTATCAGTAAAATGAAGACCTGCCGTAGGAGCCGCAACGCTACCGGATTCTTTAGCATAAACTGTTTGATATTGGGAGTCTATAGAGTGAGATTCATTTATATATGGAGGTAAAGGCATAGAACCAAAACGCTGCAAAACATCATCTATTTCAATATCAAAAGTAATTATACGACTTCCATCATACAAAATCTCATCAACCCTCCATTCTACATCCTCTATACATCCCTTGCGTCCCAATTTAAAATATTTTCCTGGTTTAACTAGAGCCTGACAAGAACCATTCCTTTTATTCTTCAAAACAAATATCTCTTTTTCCACACCATCCACATCAAACAAAATTCTAGCCGGAATAACTTTTGATTTATTTAAAACCAAAACATCATCAGGAGTTAAAAATTCAATAATATCACTAAAATATTTATGATAAACACGCCCATTAGCAGTATCAAAAATCAATAATCGACTAGCATCACGAGGTTCTACAGGATCCTGAGCAATAAATCGCTGAGGCAAATCAAAATTAAAATCAGATGTTTTCATTATTCTTTACTCATATCACGCTTTAACACTATTAGCGTAATATCATCATCTTGTCCATGCCCTTCCATGTAAGAAGAAACATCTTTAGCAATATGATAATGAACACCATCCAAATCATACTCAGGTGAATACTCAACAATTAGCTTTTTCAACTTATCCAAACCAAACAATTCACCACTGGTATTTTTAGCCTCAGTAATACCATCACTATAAAGAATAACCATATCACCATCAGCTAAATCTAAATCAACCTCCTTAATAACTTTTGAATTATCAGGAACCATACCCAAAGCAACACCACCGGACATTAAATCCTCACAAACTCCACTAGCAGCGCGATAAACCAAAATATGTTCATGTCCAGCACCTACATAAGTCAGTTTCTTAGTTTTATGATTCCAACACATCATAACCAAAGTCATAAACATAGCCTTTCTAACATGTTGCTTAATATATTTATTTACATTAACCAAAATATCATAAGGATTATCATAAATATCAGCAAACACAGAAATTAGAGAATTAGCCATCGTCATTATCAAACCAGCTGCAACACCATGTCCAGTCACATCACCTATATAAACATAAGTTTTATCCTTAATTGTCAGAAAATTAAAACTATCACCACCAAGTTCCGTAGCTGGCCGATTTTTAGCAACAACAATTAAACCATCCAAATCTTTTTTTTCAGTAGTAGGCAAAATATCTCTTTGCAATTGAGCAGCAACATCTAATTCAGACAACATTCTTTTTCTATCTTTTATATCAAAACTGATTTCCCCTAAACTTCTCGTAACTTGATTAAAAAAATGAACTATAACACCAATCTCATCAATTCTTTTAGAATAAATTCTTTTATACGGCTTACCGGCAATCAAGGCTTGCATCTGAATCAAAACCGCTTTCATAGGACGAACGACATCCACAAAATAGAGAATAAAAAATAAAACTGCAAAAAGAATTAAAGTTCCAATTAAGAAATTCACAGAAACAACATCTTGTTCATTTTTCACAAAAGCAAAAGCTATAACAAATATAAGTCCAATAAAAAATAAAACATGAACTATCAATTTTCTAACTATGCTTTTACGTAAAAATTTCATTATTTAGTCTTATAATCTTCTAATTTATCTAATACCGTAATAATTTCAGCAATACCAATAGCATCAAATACATCTTTAATATGAGCTTTTGCCCCCACAATAATCAATCTTTTATCAGATTTCATCAATTGAGAATGTAGTTCCATCAGAAATCCAATCCCTTCACTATTGATAAATTTCAAATGACGAAAATCAAAAACCAAAGTAGGAACAGGTATGGCTTTCATAACTTCTTCCAATTGCTCATTCACTTCACTAAACCCAACTTTATCAAATTCACCAGTAAATTCAATAACTTGATAACCTTTAATCATGTCTGGCTCTCTAATTTGCATTGTTAATATTGCTTGCATAAAAATTTATTAAATCATTTTCGACTTCATTATACCATCAATATTCTCTATTTCTTCATATTCATCAACCAAACAATAACACCATCTCAATTTCTTCAAAGCATCAATTTTCAAATCAGAAATTTCCTCACATTCACTAGCTATATCTTCCACACGTTGAGATACTATGTGATTAACAACCTTAGTTAAATTACTAACAATAACAGCATCAATTTTTTTAACAAGAAATTTTGTCTTCATTGCAATATCTTCATCATCAGAAAAAATAAGATCAACCAACACAGGTATAGATTTTAAATAACGCATCTTAGCAAGAGCTACAGCTGCATGCATCTTAAGTGTAGAATTTTTTGAGTGTAAATATTTAATACAAATTTTCTTTTTATCCTTAAGTCTAAGTTCACCAATAGCAAATAAAGCCTGTGAAATTTTTGCAGATTGATTACTAAATAAAAAGCTAGAAATTATATGCAAAGACTCATCACGCATATCTGAATGTCTATACAAAGAAATAGCAGCAGAAATTTTCTCCTTTGGAATTCTGGATTTTAAATAAGGCTGAAGTAAAGCAGCTACATTAACATCCCCATAACGACCTAAAGCAGCAATAGCTTCCGCCTTACCACCACTTTTACGTTTTTCAAGCACAGAAAAAAGAAATTCACTAGTTGCCACTACACTGATTTGAGACATAAGTCTAATAATTGTAACGAGAGCAATAGAATCAGGTTCCTTTTTATACAAATTTTTCAAGGAAGAAATTAAATTACATTTAGCCAAAATATTTTTGTTGTTTCTAACACACAAAGCTTTGTAAGAAGATAAAGATTCCAATGCTGCTTCTCTAATAGCAAAAATAGGTGATTTAAAACAATGAATAATATTTTGAAGCACAGTAAGATCTCCCAATTCACCAAAGGTTTTTAATATTTTAACCCGAACCGAAACAGGTTCATTTTTATCCTTAAGTATCTTGCACAAATTTACCAAAGAAGTCCTATGACCTTTTTGCGCTAAAATATCAATAGCATTAAATCTAACATGTTTATTATTTTCAATATTCAAATCTTCAAGTGCAACATCAGTATATTTATTTTGCTGCTTATAAGTAACAATAAAAGCAAAAATAACAGTTGAAATCATTAAAAAATTAACTGCAAATACAAGACTCTCCCCTTTAAATAAGGATTGTACCACAATCAAAGCTAAAGTACCTGCTATAGCACCAATTGGTCGTACAATACCCTCTAAAAACTCACGCACCTGCCCACGAAATCCCTCTTTAATAGCATAATAAGAACTATGATAAGCATTGGTATGAATAACTGTAGTAATTGTGAAATTATTTTTAAGCAAAACAGCAGTTGAAAAACTTGGCATTACAGTAAAACCAAATAAACTCAAAATTGTTACAACAGAATGCAATAACATACTGCCTATTACTCCTAAATAATTAATCAAACGACTGCCAATAAAGAATTGTACCAATAAAGCAGATGAACTAAAAAGAATAAATAAAGCCCCTAAATCATGTACAAAAGCATGTTCAAATCCACTTCCAGCATCCATAACAACTTCAGAAACATTCTCATAAACAGAAAGAGTATATTGAAACTCCAATAAATTGAATAACAACCATTGAAAGAAAACTATCAAAAACAATCCCTTAATATAGTTAAGTTGCTTAGATCCACCAGATATTTCATTTTTCAATTTATCCCAAATACCAATGCATTTTCTAGACTTATGAGCAGAAATCAGTTTAACACCACCAGAAACAGATTCATGTATCAAAACTAATGGAATAATCAAAATCAAAACTGCAATCCAAAGATAAACAAACTGAAATATCTCAATACTATTAGCCAAAAAAGTCACAGTCAAACCTGCCAAAATTCCTCCAACAGTTTCAGATGCTTCAATTAAAGGAAAAGTACGCTCACTTTCTAAAGGATTAAACATATCCTCCACATAAGCATTCAAAATCATCTTTAACTGCATCAAAAAAACAGACACAGAAGTTATAACCAAAGCAAAAAATAAAATTTGATATTTAGCAAAATAAGCAGCCAAAAACAACACAAGCGTTGCAGCAAAAATAGTAGAAATCATTACAGTATTTCTTTTAAACTTATCTAAAATAACAGAATAAAAGAAAGTACCTATAATAGTAAAAATCGCTATTAATATAAACAAATACGGCAAAGAACTAATGCCGTAATGAGTTACAAACATAGCCACTAGAACCGTCCAACCAATAACAAAACCAAACCTATAAAAGAAGCGAATCATCCAAGCCAAAGCAATTCTCGACCATTCATTTCTCTTAACATTGAAAATCTTATTGAAGATAGATATCCCACGGATATAATCAAGCATGCTTTTTTGTTTTTATTTCTAACTATAATTATACAACATAACAGGTTTAAAGGCAAGGTTATGAGCAGTAAAAAAAAGAAATTCATGTATTATGCCAAGGTATGAGAAGAAAAATATTCAAACCTATCAAAATAGGAGTGGCAACGGCATTAATTGCAATCATGTCTTTTTTGAGTTACGGAATGGGCTTATTAAGAGATAAAACAATAGCTTTCAATTTCGGGACAACAAATGCAACAGATGCTTACAACGCCTCATTTTTAATACCAGACATATTATTCAATCTATTTATAGCCGGAGCATTATCAGCAGCTTTTTTACCAATTTTTACAGAATCATTAATTAAGGATAAAAAAGAAGCGCGAATTATAGCAAATACAATGCTAACAGCAGCAACTATATTTATTTCTATCATTGCCATAATCGCATTTTTTGCAATGGGCAATATTGTACCAATTATTTTTTCTAAAATTGATGTGAGACTTCATTCTGACATAATAAATATGACCAGAATAATGCTTGGATCAGCAGTTCTATTTGCAATCAGCAATACCTTGGGCAATATCTTGATGAGTTATAAACATTTTTTTTCCTATGCAATTTCGCCTATTTTATACAATCTCGGAATAATTTTGGGAATCATTTTCTTAAAAGAAAGTATGGGAATTTATTCAGCAACAATTGGCGTAATAATAGGAGCTGCACTTCATTGCGGTGTCAGAATAGTCGACACATTTTTCACAGATTTCAAATACAAACCTCAACTAAAACTTAGACATCCTAAATTCAAGAAAATCATTAAATTAATGATACCAAAATCAATAGGTTTAATAGGATGGCAGATTAATTTACTTTTATATTCAATAGTTGGAATGAGCATGCTCAAAGGAGGATTTACAGCCTTTAGTTACGCCAGAAACATACAAAGTTTTGCAGTGAGTTTATTTGGGATAGCCTTTGCCACAGCCGTTTTC
Source organism: uncultured Candidatus Peribacteria bacterium (assembly GCA_964406295.1). Lineage (GTDB taxonomy): Bacteria > Patescibacteriota > Gracilibacteria > UBA1369 > LOWO2-01-FULL-3 > CAYORB01. The sequence goes on from CAYORB010000016.1 coordinate 12,182, forward strand.
CCATATCTCACAACAGCAATCAGTAATGGCAACAAAGAAAAATACAGAGACAGTATTCAAAAAACAATGCAAAGAATTTTATTTTTCACAATTCCGGCAGCAGTGGGGGTAATGCTACTTGCACAACCTATAACAGAATTAATATTAGCTGGAGGAGTATTCAAAGAAGAATCAACAAAACTAACAGCTTTAATTTTATTCTTCTTTGGATTATCAATACCATTTGAAGGTTTAGCCCACATACTAGCAAGAGCATTTTATGCACTAAAAAATACAATGACACCAATGAAAATAAACCTAGCCTCAATGCTCATAATAGCAGGATCAACAGTTTATTTGGCACCAAAGTACGGAATAGAATGGTTTTCAATTGGATTCACAATAGGTTTCATATTTTATGTATCATTAATGCTTTTCTTTTTAAGAAAGGAATTGGCAGGATTCAAACTAAAAATTTTTGGAATTAGCATATTAAAAACAATCATAGCCAGTGGTGTAATGGCAACAATACTATTAGTAACACCTGGATTTGCAGAACACATGCCATTTAGAATTTCGCATTTACTAAGAATAGGATTAGGAACAAGTACATTTTTTATCACAGCATTTTTCCTAAAATCTTCCGAAATATCTAGCATTCAATACATACTCAATAGAATTTTCAAAAAATCATAAGTTTAAATAAATTAAGTTTTTACCTTAAAAAACATTAACTAAAGCAGTGATTTTAATATCACTCCCAATCTTAACAGAGTCAAAACTCTCCAACTCAAGAGAATCAGTTAAATTTTTAGCCCCAGCTCCACCAACAACAGAATAAGATTCAGTCCCTCCGATCAATCTAGGAGCCATATAAAAAATAGCCTTATCAACTAAAGCAGCATCCACAAAAGCCCCATGCACAGAAGATCCTCCCTCAACAAACACCGTCCTCACTCCCATCTCAGCCAGTTTTCTCAATAAAGCCTTCAAATCAACCCTTTTACCAACAGGAGCACTTTCAACAAGCACATTTTCATCCCTAAAAATTTTCAAATCTTTACTCAAATCCACATCCTGTCCAATCACAACACGTAACAATTTTTTATCAGAATAAATTCCATGAGCAGCTAATTCACAATTATCAGCAAGTACAGTCCCAGAACCAACTAAAACAGCATCACAACGACTTCTTTCCAACCTAGCATCAATACGTGCATCTTCACTTGTAATCCATTTTGAATCACCAGTTTTAGTAGCAATAGCTCCATCCAAACTCATCCCAGCCTTCAAAACAATATAAGGCAATCCTGTTTTAACATATTTCAAAAATGGCTGGTTTAACATATGAATATCCTTTACCAAATCATTTTTTTCATCACAAATTTCAACTTCAACACCATGAAGTCTTAAAAACTCAACACCTCTACCATTCACTTCCGGAAAAGGATCCAGCATCCCAATATAAACCTTCTTAAAACCAGCCTCAACAATCGCTTTAGCGCAAGGTCCAGTTTTCCCATGATGAGAACAAGGCTCCAAAGTCACATAAAGTTCACAATCAGCAGCATCTACAGACAAATTTTTAATAGCAATAATTTCTGCATGATCATTTCCAGCTTTTTTATGCCATCCTTCAGCTACAATTTCACCTTCCTTAACAACAACTGCCCCAACCACAGGATTAGGAGAAGTAAAACCAATTCCATTGGCCGCCAATTCCATAGCCCTGCGCATAAATTTTTCAAAAATCATTACACATTATTTAAAATATGCCCCATTTTATCCTTCTTAGTTTTCAAATATTCTCTATTCACATCATTAGGAGACAATTCCAAAGGAACTCTTTCAACAATATTCAAATCATAACCATCAAGTCCAACAAGTTTAGTAGGATTATTCGTCATCAAACGAACATTTTTTAAACCCAAATCAACTAAAATCTGAGCCCCCAAACCATATTCACGCAAATCCGGAGCAAAACCCAATTCTTCATTCGCATCCACAGTATCATAGCCTTGACTTTGCAATTGATAAGCTTTTACCTTGTTAACCAAACCAATGCCTCGTCCTTCGTGTTTTCGCATATACAACAAAACCCCTTTTCCAGCCTCAGATATTTTTTGCATAGAAGCATCGAGTTGAGCCCCACAATCACATTTCAAAGAATGAAAAACCTCACCAGTAAGACATTCGCTCTGAACGCGCACCAACACATCTTCAGAGTCAGTCCATTCTCCCATACTTAAAACCACATGTTCATATTCATCTACCAAAGTTCCATACACTTTCATATCAAATTCACCAAAAGAAGTAGGCAATAGCGCCTCAGCCATCAATTTCACAAGTTTCTCACTACGTCGTCTATATTCAATCAAATCCTTGATAGTAATAATTTTCAAATCATGAATATCAGCAAATTTCAATAAACCGTCACGCCTCAACATTTCACCATCCTCACCAGCAATTTCACAAATCACAGCAGCAGGGGATAAAGCAGCCAATTTCATCAAATCAACAGAAGCCTCAGTATGCCCAGCACGCACCAAAACACCACCAGATCTAGCCCTCAAAGGAAATAAATGTCCAGGCCTAACAAAATCAGCAGAAGTAGAGTGAAAATCAGAAATAGCCTTGATTGTTTTTGCCCTGTCCGAAGCAGAAATACCTGTTGTAGTACCTTTCTTATAATCCACAGAAACCGTAAAGTTACATTTATTAAACTCACGATTTTCAACAACCATAGGACCAAAATCCAAACGATCAGCTATATCTGAATCAACCGGAACACAAACCAAACCACGCCCTTCCTTAGCCATAAAATTCACAGCCTCAGGAGTAATAAGCTCAGCAGCCATAACAAGATCCCCCTCATTTTCCCTATCTTCATCATCAAGAACTATAATCATTTCACCATCTTTAATGGCTTTGATTGCAGTCTCGATAGTATCAAAATTTAGCATAAAATTAGATCGCCAAACGTACAAATTCTTTAATTGTCGCACCTTCAGAAGCAAGCAATTCTTCAATAGTTTGGTCAGGATTTTTAACAAAAGCTTGTTTTAACAAAGCATTTTCTTCACGGAATTTCTTTTCTTTTCCAAACATAATTTTTTCAAGAATTTCTGCCGGCTTTCCTTCAGCAACCAATTGATCAGCCCAAATCGCTTTTTCCCTAGCAATCAAATCTTCAGAAACCTCATCTGGAGAAAGTACAGACGGGTTTGTAGCAGCAATATGCATAGCAATATCTTTTGCCAATTCTTCACTCCCTCCTTCAAGAGAAACTAAAACACCAATCATTTTATTTGAATGAATGTAACCACCAACATGATCTCCTTCAAGAACAGCCATCTTAGCAACTTGTATATTCTCGCCAAGCTTCAAAACTTCCTCAGTCACAAAATCTATTTCTGCAGCTGAAGCATCAATATCACCACTAAATACAGCATCAAGAACTCTATCAATCAAAGCTAAAAAATCATCACCTCTAGCCATAAAATCAGTTTCACAATTCAATTGAGCAATAGAACCTTTACCATTTTCAATCTTCAAAGCGATAGCACCTTCCCCAGCAGATCTATCAGCCTTTTTTGCAGCCTTAGCAGCACCTTGTTTACGCAAAATATCAACAGCGGATTCATAATCACCATTCGCTTCTTCAAGAGCTTTTTTACAAGCAGTCATAGAAACTCCTGTAGAGTCTCTCAATTCTTTAATTTTTTCAATAGATATAGACATAATAAATTTGTTAATTAATTGATATTTTTTATTGTCGTTTTTTACCTGTCAAAGTTTCAAACAAGAAATATTCAGGTATTTGCTCAGCAATCTGCCCAAGCAAAGGAATTTTACTTGTCTTTCTAGAAATAACAATAACAAAACCAGAAATATAAGCGAGTAACACAACACCCCATAACATTAAACTCAAAGTTTGACTTATAAATGAAACAAGAACAGTGAGAAACCAAAGAGCAGAAATAACCAAGCCCTGACGAACATGAAAAAGACAAAACCTGCTATTCACCATACGAATTGAAGCAATAACGCAAACTACAACATTAATCACAGGAACATAACATCCAAGAGCCCATTTACGCTCATTAGAGATATCCGCTACCTTTCCTTTCAATTCATCAACGGGACTTTTATAAGGATTATCAGCCATTACGCTTTCGCTTTACGTGAATTTTTAACAGTATCACTCACACGCCCAATAAAATAAGTTAATGATTTAATAGCATCATCATTTCCTGGAATAGGATAATCAATTGGATCAGGATCAGCATTTGTATCAACAATACCAATCAATGGAATACCAAGTTTCTTAGCCTCTTTTACTACAATATTATCTCTTACAACATCAACAACAAAAATAGCATCAGGTTTTGAATTCATATTTTGCACACCACCTAAAGCAGTCTCCAATTTATCTATAACCTTTCCAAGCTTAGAAGCTTCCTTTTTAGTATATTTATCAAATTCACCTGTAATACGTTGATCTTTCAAATCAGCCAAATACTTAATTCTAACTTTTACTGTTGAAAAATTAGTCAACAATCCAGGGATCCACTTAGCAACTACATAAGGCATGTTACAATCCTTAGCTGCAGCTTCCAATAAATTAATAGATTGAGGTTTTGTGCTAACAAAAAGAATAGTTTTTCCTTCCGCAGCAAGTCTATTCACAAAATTCAAAGCAGCCTCTAAATAAGAAGCAGTTTTTTCTAAATCTATAACGTGAATTCCATTTTTTTCACAATGGATATATTTTTTCATACGTGGATTCCACTTGTGAGTACGATGTCCAATATGCACAGCATTATCAAACATTTCTTGTAAAGATTTTTTATCCATAATCCTTGTGGTTTATACCTGCAATTTATTAATTTGTGTCATGCCCCAGCAAAAACCAGGGGAGGATTCCACAAGCTAAAAAGCAAGCTGAAATAATTAAGTGACAAGAGAGTAATTAAAAAACCGCTAAAAAGCAAGCTAAATAGTACTTATTAAAAAATTAATATTCACCTTTCAGGTTTGACTACAAAGCAGTATTCAGCTATAATATACAGTGTTAAAAAACAAATATGCCAAAAGAGCAAGAAAAAACAAAAATTACGATTACATTACCGACAAATGCTTATTTCATGTCAGGAATCAGAGATTTCACATTGAACATGATCAAAAACACAACAAATTTCCCAGAAAAGTGGGCATTTAGATTTCAATCAGTAGTAGATGAACTTTGTAATAATGCAATAGAATATGGATCATCACCTGGAAGTGACATAAGAATCACATTCAATCATAAAAAAGATGATTATTTGGAAATTTCAGTAGAAGACACAGGAACAGGTAAGAATTCGATAAATGCGGAACAAATTAAAAAATTATTCGATGAAAGAAGAGAGGCTGGGTATGTATTCACAGGGATTAGAGGACGAGGATTAGCAAAAATTGTAGGAGAATGGACAGATGAAGCAACTTTCAAAGACAGAAACGGAGGTGGCCTAATCATTACAATTAAAAAATATATAAAAGATGCTAGAAAAAAAATTCCTCTTGAGGAAACAAATTCAGTATCACAAATAATAATCAAATAAATAACCAAATCAAAATGACAGAAGCAAATGTTCAAATAGAAGACAGAGCAGGAACAAATGGAAAAATTGTTAAAATTGTAAAGATATCCGGACAACTGGATGAAAGCAATATAGATGAAAAAATTAAAGAAATTTACTCTTTAGTAGAAGCTAATCCGAAAGGACTTAATTTAATTTTTGATTTTGAAAATTTAGACTACATGAACAGTAAATCCATTGGATATTTAACAGATCTCTATGGAAAAGTCACAGAATCAGGAGGAAAAGTGGCAATTGCAAAAGCAAAAGCAAATATTATAGATATTTTACAAGTCGTGGGACTAACACAATTAATTCAAACTTTTGATACAACTGAATTAGCTTTAATGGATATTAACGGTGGACAAGCCCCAGCTACTCCAACAGAAGCTCCAGCAGCAGAACCAGTTCAAGCGACTCAACCTGAAGTTGCACCAGTAGCAGAAACGGAAGTACCAACTGAAGAAGCTCCAATGGCTACAACAGAACCTCAAGCAACACCAATGTCAGAAACACCAACTCCAGCACCTGAAGAAGCAATCGTACCGCCAGTAGCAGAAACAGAAGTACATACACCTGAAGCTCCAGCTAAAGAATCACCAGCGCCAATTACTACACCAACGCAACCGGAAACAACAGCATTAGAAGAAGAACCTATTCAAGCGGCTCAACCTGAAGTTGCACCAGCAGTGGAAACTCCAACTCCAGTATCTGAAGAAGCAATAGTGCCACCAGCACCTGAAACATCAGATATACCAGAACCAATGGCACAGCCAGAAGTTACACCGGTAGCAGGAACGGAAACTCCGGCTGTAGAAGAACCAGAGCCAGTTGCAACACCAGAACCTGAAATGACACCAATAGCAGAGGCTCCAGCTCCAGAAGTACCAGCTCCAACAGCTGAAGAAACAATCATACCGCCAGTAGCAGAAACAGAAGTACCGACACCTGAAGCACCAGCGCCAACTCAACCTGAAACACAAGCGGCACCAACAGATGGCACCTTTAATCTAGGTCAATAACATGCTATCAAATCCAGTAATTCTACTCAGCCTAGCTACATTTTTTTCGGCAATCCCAATAATAATATGGTTATTCATATTCTTTGATAAAAAGGAAAAAAGCAAAAAAACAGTCGCTTTTATCTTTGCACTGGGATGCTTAACAGCGCCGGCATTATTAGGAGTTCAATATATATGGGATATTTTCCCGAATTTCAATTTAAGTGCAGTTATTGAACAAAACATAAGAGATCAAAACACAATGTTTATTTTGACTTTCATACTTTTCGGAGCAATGGAGGAATTTATCAAAATGTACGTAGTAAAAGCTGTAGATGAAAAAACTCTGCTTATAAATAAGGTAAACGATGCAGTAAAATACAGTTTAGTTTCAGCACTTGGATTCTCATTCGTAGAAAATGCATATTATTTATACCAATTTTGGCCGAGTATAAGCATAGGGGAATTAGTAGGTATGTATATATTCAGATCAATTTTCACAACCTGTGCACATATGATTTTCTCAGGAATTTTCGGATATTATTATGGAATAGGGAAATACTCAATCGTAATGACACATCATGAAAAATTAACAGAAGGTTTAAACAAAACAACAAGATGGATAGCGAAAATATTTAGATTACCACTTAGTGAAGGATTTAGACAAAAAACAGTGTTGAAAGGTGTAATTATAGCAATAGGAATGCATGCGGCTTTCAATTTTCTCCTACAATTCAATAAAGTTCTACCTGTAATAATTTTCGTATCATTAGGATATTTATATTTGAAATTCTTATTAAGCAGAAAAGCCGGACATTTAATTTTAACAGATGATATTAGCAAAAAGAAAAAAGCAACAATCGCGAAAAAAGATAGCGAAGTAGTAATAGAATTAATGGCAATGTGGTTTAATGAAACTAAATATGTAGACGTTTTACATGTATGCGAAAGACTATTGGAACGAGACCCTAGCAACAATGTCGTAAAGCTTTTCAAAGCAAAAGCCTTAGACCAAATGGATGAAGATGATACTTACAAAAAAATCATAGGAACAGTATTAAAAACAGAAGATGATATGAGTGAATATGACAAAAACATAATCAACAAATACACAACAGAAAAAGAGGAATTTGAAAAAGCAAAAGCAATGATTCAAAAACAATTGGAAAAAGAAGGTAAATCATTCACAAATCCACAAAAAATCTCAGTAAAAACAGAAGAAAAACCTGCAACAGAAACAGGTATAAATAAATATATAGGAGAAGGAACTTTCAAAATCTAATAAGACAAGGTAAGATTCTAACCATGAATCTTAGTGAAGCAAAAATCGCCCTCGTTTTTGACTGGATGACCAATCAAGGTGGTGCCGAAAAGGTAAACCATGTACTTCATGAAATGTTTCCTGAAGCGCCAATTTTTACGTCAATTTATAATTCAAAAAAATTAAAAGGATTCGAGAAAGCAAAAATACACACATCATTTATCCAAAATTTACCGCTAGCAAAAAGAAAACATCAGATTTATCTAGGAATGATGCCATATGCATATGAGCTCTTTGATCTAAGTGAGTTTGATATAGTGATTTCAAGTTCACATGCATGTGCTAAAGGTGTCATCACAAAACCTGAAACCATGCATATCTGCTACTGCCACACACCTATGCGCTACGCTTGGGACAATTGGCACAGCTATATCAACGAATACAAAATGAATCCCATCTTAAAAAGCTTTGGGAAAAAACGCATACATAAATTACGTATTTGGGACCGTTTATCAGCTGAACGCGTTGATCATTTCATAGCTAATTCAAATACTACGAAAAAAAGAATATCAAAATACTATCGCAAAGATTCTCATGTTATATATCCAATGATAAAAGCCTCAGATTATAAAATAGCCAAAGAAACAAAACCTTATTATTTAGCAGTAGGTAGACTCACTCCTTATAAAAAATTTGATCTGACAATAGAAGCCTTTAATAAATTAGGACTGCCATTAAAAATTGTAGGAACAGGTGTATCAAAAAAAGAATTGAAACAAAAAGCTAAAGATAATATAGAATTTCTCGGATTCGTATCAGATGCAGAATTACATAAATTATATAGCGAATGTGAAGCTTTAATTTTCCCACAAATAGAAGATTTCGGAATCACACCACTAGAAGCAATGGCATCAGGAAGACCAGTAATCGCATATAAAAAAGGGGGTGCTCTAGACACTATTGTTGAAAATGAAACAGGTGTGTTCTTCAAAGAACAAAATACAAAAAGTCTCACAGAAGCAGTTCAAAGATTCCAAGGAAAAAAATTTGATCCACAGAAAATCAGAGAACATGCAAGAAAATTCGACAAAAAGAAATTTCAAAGACAAATGATGGAATATATCAAAAATAAGTGGAGAGAACATTCAGGACTTTAGAGCAGTTTTAGCCTGTAAGGAAAGAAATAAGAATATTCACAAACCCCCAAGCCACCATAGCAACGATTATCCCAGCTACGCCATACATAATCGCTTTTTTACCTCTATCTTTTTCATCTGACACACCGGCAAACATGTAAAGATAACCACCAAACACTATACCACCTACAGCAACCAATCCTGCAATTTGCAAAAGAAATTCAAGAATAAATCGTATATAATAAGGAATCATCCAAAGACGCATATCACCAGTTTTAATCCCACATCCCAACACGTCTTGTATGTACTCATCCTCCCTTTTTTCAAATTTTTCCTTAGCTGCAAGTGAATTCATAGCAACCTCATTCATAAGAACCTTACATTCATCAATACCCTTCAGAGTCTGTGGTAAAACTGATTTTTTATTTTGATAATAAGCATCAATAGCCCTATCTCTAGTATTTTCAAGATCCTTAACCTTTATCTCAGCCTTATCGGTAGCTGCTTTAGCTGCATCAGTATCAGCTTTAACAGCCTCAAGTTCGTCATAAGCCTCATCAAAAGCCTCTTTAGCTTCTTCTTTTGCATCAGCATCATTGGATTTAGTAGCTTCATCCAAAGCTTTTAAAGCTTCATTCACCTTACCTTCAGCAAATCCTTGTTCAGCTTCAGCAACCGCCTGTTTAGCCCTAGCAACATCAGCCTCAAACCTAGCATCTGGCAACGCAGCTTCAGCAGCCGCCACTTCTGGACTATTTTCAAGAACTTCAAGATTAACTTCTTCATTTGCTTCAATACGCTCATCCGTAACATCTCTACGATCAAAATTAATCGCATCCTGACGTTCCTGCTCTCTAGCAGCCTCATATTCAGCAACCTCTTCCTCCCTAGCTCTATCATCCCTCTCCATTTGTTGTTGCTGTGAAACTTGAAAATCTTCTTGCGCTTGTTGACTTGATTCTCTTTCAAGAGCCGCTTCTTTAGCTTCCTCAATTTCATCCGCAAACCCAACAGGAGTCATCACAGAACTTCCAATAATCACTAGAGATAAGA
>CAYORB010000017.1:0-4924 GCA_964406295.1 uncultured Candidatus Peribacteria bacterium
AGCACATACTCACCCTTGCAAACCACCAAATCTTTTTTCATGACATTATTCTCATACAACCCTCATTTAATTCCACACATCCAAAACACTAAGCATTTTTAAATTTGTCCATTTCTCGTCAAGTCGGATTTTCTAATTTTTTTCCACTACAAATTATGAATCTTCATATATTTACACTTTTGAAAAATCTCTCCCCAGGCGGAATTTTCAATAATTTCATTGTAGGGATTTTTGATCATTCTCCATATTCTCTCCCCGGGGAGAGCTTCTCCTCAAACCCAAGAAAGCCGCAGGGCTAAAACAAAAACAGGGCAGGTTTACCCCCTCGGGATTAGGGGGTTCTAAGGTGTCTACTAAATGGGGTACGGTTCATAAATCGAGATTCGCAATCTAGAAAAAATAATGCTCTCCTGGTGGAGTATTAACTTAATGCATGATCTTTTCTCATATTAAAAAGTTCTTGAGCCAAAAAACTGTGCACCCTCAAACTTTATAAAGCTCTTCAAATTGACACTCTTTATAAAGTTTTGATATACTGATGTTATGACTATTCAAGAAAAACTAAAAATTATTCAGCAGCTATCTCAGCTGACACAAACACAGCTTGCTATTAAGCTAGATGTTTCTTTTCCAACATTAAATAGCTGGATCAATGATAAATCTTCACCACATACAAAAAATGAAAAAGTTATTAATGAGATCTATAGTAAGTTAACTGGACAAAAAATTATTCCCGAAGATCGACTAGTAGCTAAAAAGAAGATAATCCTTCAAAAGAGTAAGGAGCAAGCAAATCTTATTGAATTAATAAAAAATAGGCCAGATATTCATGATCAATTAGTCCTTTCCTTCACCTATAATACAAATAGTATCGAGGGATCAACACTTACTGAAAATGAAACAGCAGATATTATTTTTAGGAATACAACATTCAAGAACAAAGATTTAATCGAGCACCTTGAGGCTAAAAATCATCAGTCTGCATTAGAATATCTGTTTAGTAAAGTTGATAAGAAATTTAAAATAACAGAAGAATTTATTTTGGAACTTCACAAAATATTAATGAATAGTATTAGGTCTGATGCTGGAATATATCGCAATCATGGAGTAAGAATCGTTGGATCTAATGTTCCAACTGCAAATTATCTGAAAATTTCACAATTAATGGTTGAACTTATAAAGACAATTAACACAAAACCCCAAGATTCAATCTTACAGATTTCAGTGATTCATTCAAAATTTGAACAGATTCATCCGTTTTCAGATGGTAATGGTCGCATTGGTCGACTCATCATGGCTGCAATGCTTCTGAAGGCTAATATTGCGCCAGCAGTGATCAAACAACAAAAGAAACAACTTTACTATAAGGCACTGCAAAAATCTCAACAAAAAGAGGATCATCTTGAATTAGTGGATTTCATTTGCGATGCAATACTCAATGGTTTTGAACTAATTGGCTCATAACAACAATCCCTGGAATCATGCGTTCTTTGCCAGATAAAGAGCCTTTAAAGGTTTTGAAAATGAATATTTTAGTGACGCGACCTGCAAATAAAAAAACTTATGCCTAATATATTTATTGTTTGTTTTTATTTCACATATTACAATCTTATCCTTTTGCTGAAAGTGGTATTTGAACCATTGCAGGTTGCTTAGCATTTATTTTTTTATTTTTTGTAATCATAATGTTTAATTATTTCAATGTCTCTTTTAGCATGATGACTAAAAGAAACAAAAGAAAAGCTAAATTATCGTAATCAAAAAAGCCCCCGTCCTTTCGGATGGGGGCTTTTTCTGTACTAAACGAATTGTTTTATTAACAAATCATAAACAAATACGAATTAGTATTTTAGAGCAGAACCGCTCAATTTTGTATTAGCACTTCCTAACCAGTAAACAAGTGTTCTTGAAGCTTCATCAGCAGACCACCAGAAGTCACCTCTAGTAACAGTACCGTCACTAGAAGAACCGAAGTCTATTGAAGGAGACAACAAGTCATCATTATCTGTTTGATCTACCAGATCAGCAGTATCACATACAAGAGAGAATGTTTTTCCAACAGTTCGTGGAATTTCAATATCATTGTAATCAGTTCCTGAAATATTATCTGTAGGAACAAGTAATACACGAGCTTGACTAATTGTACTTACAGCCATTGCTGAAGAAGCAACAACTTTAGTACCTTCTTTCAAAGTACAATCAACGATTGTAGTTGGAGTAAGATCAAGTTTCTCATTACTAGCAACGTCAACTACTAACATTTCGTTGTGGAATACTAGACCGTCGATATATACGTTATCAGTAGCAGCAAATACTAATGCATCTGTTGCGTCAATTTGCATACCAGCTGCTGTAACTGTTGTATCGCTAGTTATGTCAGAAATATCAATTGTTACAAGTTCCCATACATCAGCTGTTCCACCACCAATAATTTGAGTGTCTGAAGTCATAGCTGTTCCATTCACCCATACTGAGTTAGTACTAACAAGCCTTAATTCATCACCAGCGTCAGCTAAAGCACTACAACTTCCTTGTGCAACAGTAGTTGCATCTAAAATAACTGAGAAATCGTTATATGGAATATCAACTTCATCTGTTTTAATCCAGAAAGACATATATTGATTGTTTCCTAGTCCAACTGTACCAGCACCTCCTGCTGTATAATTTTCATCAAACATGAAACAATCATTATCTGCAACAGTGTCATTATGACCAACCCAGTTTAGACCAGATGTACCGTCAACAAAATCTCCTGCTGTCGTTGTAGTAGTAAATACTGCATCAAAAGCAGCATTAATACCTACTCCATCATTTTCATCATCACCAGCCAAACCTTGTCTGATAGTAATATCATCAGAAGAAGCCGGTATAACATTGAACTTCATGATAGTGTCTTCAGCGTTAACAGTTCTAGCTCCAGTTGGAGAGTCAGCGTCTAAAGTCAAAGCAGGAAGAGTGTTGTAAACAACAACTCTGTTTGCTGCTGTAAGGTAACCAGTACCTGGAAGAGCGTATAAAGCAACAAGATTAGTAGCTAGAGCAGCATCTTCATCTTGTATTACAAAACCAGTATAAGTGTGCTCGTCTGTACCAGCTGTATAGCTTGTAACTATAACCATAGAATCTGTTGCATCAGTTGTCTGATCACATGTACCAGCATTACCACCGTCATCGTCAGCATCTTCAGTTACAGAAGCGTCGAAACATACAATCGTTCCTACAGGAAGCACAGGTACTCCTGTTATAGCACCATTACCATCATCAACTGTGAAAGTAATAGATGAACCAGCTGCAACAGTAGCAACTGCACCATCAAGTACGAAATCATTAGGATCAGTAAAGCTGATTGTACCGATATCAAGATCAGAAGTAGCAGACACATCTCTATCTAGTTTGTCTGCTTTATAAGTAGTACCACTAGATTGAGCAACAGAGTCAAAGTTGTTGAATGCTAGATTCAAATCAATGTACTCACCTGCAGTAGCTTGACTGTCGTCAATTGAACTAACAGTAGCGTAAACTGTAAGAGTTGCTTGATCGTCTTTTCCAACATACATGTCCAATCCTGAGAATTGAGCAGTACCAGAAGTAAGAGATCCAGTCTTAGTTTCAGTAACACCTTCACTGTTTACATAACTAATCTTTATAGAAGCAACGTTATTATCGTAATCACCAAGTGTAGTAACACCACTTTGTCTAGCATTTATAGAAAGTTTTTTAACTAAGTAAGCTTCGTCAGTAGTAGTGAATTTGAACTTAGAAATTTCTTGGTCAGCTGCACCAGAAACAACGATGTTTTCGTTTGGTGTAGAAGGGCTAACAGCCACTGTAAGACCACCTCCATCTGATGTAGTCACATAAGTAGTTGGGCTTGTAGTACCATTAACAGCTCCTGTTGAAGTTCTAGAATTTCCGTCATCATCTTCAAAACTTAGTTCTGCAGTTGCAACAGAGAAAGCAAGATGATCAGCAGCAGGTGCGTTTGTAGAAATATCACCAACAACGTAGAAAACCTGTGTTTCACCAGCATCAAGATCCCATGCTAGATCACTAAAGGCTACTACACCTCCTGTTGGAACACTCTTTGATGGAGCAACTTCGTTTCCGTCGCTATCAACTAACCAAACACTACCTACGTGAGTATTTAGTGCGATTGTTTCTGAACCAACTACGAATGTTGTATCATCATTATCACTAATATAACCATTAACAGTTATATCAGTAACTTTACAATCTGAAGCAGATCCACATCTTGTAGATACTCCTACAAATTTAACGTTTTTCTCACCTTTTACGTGAGTAGTTCCTCCTGCCACTGGAACAGCTGCCAAAGCAGTTGTCAAAGATGGAGAACCGATTGTCATTGTTTTACCAACGATATCAGATGTAGGAACTAAAGAAGATGTATTAGTAACAGTCTTATTGTTCACATCTCTCATTTGTGGGTAAGTGTTTGAACCATTCCCAAGATCAAGAGTTGTAAGAATAGTAACTGTATCTAAAGCTGTTGCATTTGCAACATCAGTTGTGATTTGAAGATTTAACTCTGAACCAGCTTCCATATCGAACTCATCTGTGAACAGATAGTAAGCAATAGCCCCATCAGTATCAGCAGTATCTTCATGAATAGCTGTAGAATTAGCCAATCCTGTTGTAAGAACGTCAGCGTCAATAGGACCCATTAGTGTCTCACCTGTATCAGCGTTTACTACTTTAATATCTGTGAAGTTAGCAGTTGTTGCATTTAGTAAACCTTCAGCAGCAACAGACTCTGAAACTGTGAATGCAACTGGGAAGTTTTTAACAGTAACATCTGAAACTGAAGCCATTGAGAAGTCCATAAGAACTACGTCATCTCCTCCAATTGCGATATCTCCAGCAGTAGGACCGCTAGAAGTGATAGTTACATCACCACCTTCAAGAG
>CAYORB010000017.1:5024-20894 GCA_964406295.1 uncultured Candidatus Peribacteria bacterium
TTAGTATCACCTTTAGCTAAAACATAAGGCTCTTCGAATACGAATGTAGCTAAATCTTTAGAATTTAGACTTTCAACTGTAGCCACAGCTTCGTCTTGTCCTGAAACATATAGTTCAAAGTTTTGGATTGCGTCTGTTGCTATTGTTCCAGTTACATATAGTCCGATTTGTTCAAGATTTGCTTCTTCAACAGCACCTGACATTTTGAATTTAGCAACTACAACATCGTCTTCTCCTACTTTAGGATTTGTAATAGTACCGTTTTTTTCGATAGTTACATTTCCTGCAGGAGTTGTAGATGTAGCGAATACTGCACCAGCAAGTGGGAAAGAACCAGTAACTTCTCCATCAGAACCAACTGCGTCAGCTGATGCGATTTCGAATCCTAGTTCACCAGTATTAGTAACATCACCAACATCTAGTCTTAGAGTCAAAGACTTAGTCTCATCGTCGTCGATATCAATATTTAAGTTGTTGAATGTAACAAGATTTGTTGAACTGTTAACACTTTTTCCTGATGTAAGTCTGTCGTTACCATCGTATAAATATACTTGGTGATCAGAAGGAAGTGTTGAAACACCGAATCTGTGAATTTGTAGAGATTGCAGTGTAGCGTCTTCTCCACCACTTGGTGTGAAATCCCAAGTAGCTACAGAAACTGAAGTAGATAGTTCAGGGAGAGTAGCTCCTGTTGCAGTTTCATCACTCAAAGTAACAGTCATGTCACCAGCGTTTTCTGAAACAACTTCTTCTACCACTTCTTCTTCTACCACCTCTTCTTCTACTACTTCTTCAGCAGTACAAGCTGCGTCTAATTCTAGGTCACCGAAAGCACGGTAAACCATAACTAGAGCTTCTCCTCTTGTAGCTTCACGTCCAGGACCGAAACTTCCGTCAGCATATCCGCTAACTACACCATAACAACGTGCCCATCCTGCAGCGTCATCATAATATACTCCTTCAGATACGTCGTTGAAGTGATCAGCACCTTTATATTCGCTACCACCACCAACTGCTCTGTGAAGAACAACTGATAGATCAGCACGGTTGATGTTTGCACCTGGCATCATAACTCCGCTGTCATTACCACGGAAGATGTCATTTTGGTAAGCAACACCGCAGACTTCGTCGAACCAATCAGTTGATGCAACGTCGTCAAATGTTGAGCTACATAGTACGTCTCCAACTAATCCACCTGCACCTACGATGATTTTCATCATCTCAGCACGGTTGATTGGATCATTAACACGTAGAGTGTCAGCAGGCGATAGAGTACCGTCAGCTTCTAAAGCTGTTACAGCATCATATGCCCAGTGATCCGCAGAAACATCATCGTATGCAGCGAAAGCCGTAGTCGTAACGACTAGACTTGAAAGAATTGCGACCATAGAAATGGTAGCAATCGCTTTACGAAATTTGCCCATAGAATTTGGGTTAAGGGTTATAAAAAAGAAAACAGAAAAAAATTTGATATATATTAAAGCTTAACTCAACCAAGTTAAGTAAGCATTTTGTGTATCTTAAAGCGTCTTAATACGCCGCACCTGTGTTTTCAAAGATCTAAATGAAGTCGATTACACGCTTGACTAATCGTTTTTATCAGAATGAATTTATCAAAGCGACTATACAGCGTCAATTATAATCAGAGTTTTTGGTATTTCGTTTTTACACCTGCTAACTCTCTCACTTTGGTGGTCATTCGCCTGTTTTTCCAGTTCTAACAGGTAAATTTGATTAGTCATATTGACTCGAAATATATAACTGTTTGCTGATGTTTTTGTTTCATAAATAAACATGACATATTTAGTATATGTGGTGTCATCAATAATCGAGATTTTTTTGGTCGATTGCGTTGGTTAAGAATAATATTCGGTGCTATAGTTTTGTTATGTTAAAAATATTAGTGGTGGGCAACGCCCCACTGCCAGAAGAGAACACAAAATCAAGACCTGCGGCTGGTTTAAGAACGCATCAGTTTATAAAAGGTCTTGAAAATTGGGCTAAAGCTGAACTTTTGTCAGTTAAAATTGCTATGCCCGAATGTTACGAGCCTGGAACTAAGTACCCTGAGAATGTGATCGCTAAAGATGACCCCGCTTTATCAGCTAAATTACAAAAGATTCATGATGGATTTAAACCTAATGTAATCCTGTCTATTAATACTTTTCCCTCTTATATAGTAGCCGGTCTAAAATCTGAAGCTCTTATATGGGCTGATCTTAATGGCTGGATTATGGCGGAAGCTCAAGCGCAGGCTTATAAGCTGGGGAATAACGATATGCTGAATCATTATAAGGATATGGAAGAAAAGGTTTTGAGGCGAGCTGATAAAATTTCTACAGTTTCTGAATTTCAAAAATATGCGGTACTGGGGGAGCTTGGGGCTATTGGGCGGCTAAATCGAGAAACTTTTGGCTATGAGCTTGTGACAAGCATCGCCAACGGCACGGAATGGTTTGAAGGTGAAAAGGGTGACAGCAAAATGCCTGGTATACCTGAAAAGGGATTTAAATTATTGTGGATGGGTGGATACAATACCTGGGTGGATGAGGAAACTTTGTTTAATGGTGTCGAAGCTGCTATGAAGAAAAATCCTGATTTATACTACATATCGACTGGTGGTAAAATTGAGGGACTGGATGGTAGCACTTTTGGACGATTTAAAGCCAAAGTTGATAAATCTAAGTTTAAGGATAGGTTTTTGTTCTTAGGGTGGATAGAGACTTCTGACATTCCCTCTTTATATAGATCTGTTGACGCAGGGCTGAATGTGGATCTCATGTGTGTGGAAACTAAAACTGGTGCCCGCAATCGTATAAATGAGATGATGAAGTTTGGTTTACCTATCATCACTACGCTTGGTAGTGAAATTGCTGATGAGGTTGAGGGGGCCGGTGCAGGACTTGTTTTAAAAAGTGGAGACTCTTCCGGCCTTTGCTCTGCAATCCTAGAAATGTCTAAAGATCAAAAAGACTATGGCAAACAAGGTGCTATATATATAGAGAAGAATTGTAATTACAGAGCACTTATAAAAGACCTTACTAACTGGCTTGAAAACCCACTTCCTGCCCCAGATCGTAATATCAGAGTAAGTTTCGGTATTAAAGGTAAGCTGAAAATGGCTAGAAGTTACCTAAAACAAAATGGTTTTAGAAAGTTTTTTAGAAAATTTTTGCAAAAAATTGTATAGTATCATTGTACCCACTTAACAAAATAAATATGGATGTGAAAAATGTGATTCAACGTAAAATAAAAGGTAGTTCTGTTTCTATAAAGCTTTTGGTGATTGGATTTTTGCTGTTTTTGTTTTTACCAGCTACTTTTATGATCCAAGAACTGGTTTCTGAAAGAGAGAACAGACAAGATGACGCTATTCATGAAGTAAGTTCTAAATGGGGACAAAAGCAGACTATTGCGGGTCCTATTCTTTCCATACCTTATATGACAAAAGGCCTAGAGAAGTATGCGTATTTCTCTCCTGAGCGCCTCGACATAAATGCTGAAGTTCAAACTGAAGTAAGATCAAGGGGAATGTATGACGTACCTCTTTATAGTGGCGATTTCAAATTATCAGGCAATTTCACTAAACCTGACTGGGGAGCTCTTGGAGTTACTGAAAATAGTGTTTTATGGGATAAAGCTTTTATATCATTGGGAATTCCAGATATGAAAGGTGTACAGGAAAGAGTGAAAATTGATTGGCAAGGAGAAAGCAATTTTATGAACTCCGGTACTAAAGTTAAATCGCTGAAATCCGGCACAATGGTTTCGATAAACACTTCTCCTGAAATCCATAATTATGACTTTTCTTTGAAACTAAACCTAAACGGTAGTACAAACCTATCTTTTATGCCACTTGGTAAAACTACGAATGTTAGGCTTAAATCTGACTGGATCAACCCTAGTTTTATGGGTGCATTTTTACCAACTGAACATCTTATTGACGAAAAAGGATTTGAAGCTAATTGGAAGGTGCTTGATATCAACAGAAACTTCCCTCAACAATGGAAAGAAACAGATGGTATTTATTTAGAATCTCGTATGGATGGTTTTGGAGTTGACTGGTACCAACCTGTTGACCTTTACCAACAAACTGATAGGTCGGCTAAATATGCGATAGTAGTGATAATGCTAGTTTTCCTAGTATTCTTCCTATCTGAAGTTACTTCTGCTAACAGAATACATCCACTTCAATATTTGATGATAGGTTTTGCTCTGATTATTTTTTACACACTATTACTATCTTTTGCTGAATATGTGCGTTTTGCCTATGCTTACTTAATCTCAAGCACTGCAATCGTATCTATGATTACATTGTATTCTAAATCTGTACTGAAAAGCTGGCGCTTGGCTATGACAAATGGAACTGTTCTAGTCTTTTTATATCTCTTTATATACGTATTGTTGCAAATGGATGACTTCACTCTTCTAATAGGAAGTTTGGGGCTTTTCTTTATTCTTAGTGCAGCGATGTATTCTACAAGAAATATAAATTGGTATGGAGTGAGAGAATAGTAGTATCTTGACTACTCAAGCTTTAATTTAAAATCGTCTGTGAGCGTGATTTTTCCTGAAGCTTTTTCCCCGTTTATTTTAAAACCTGTTATTTTTGGTGTTTTTCCTTTCTTAATAAGAGATTCAAATTGTTTTGCTGTGAATTGTTTATCATGTAACTTGAAAGGCACAACAAATTTACAAGTTTTGAAATCTGAGCAACCATAGGCCTCACGACCTGTTAGCATTTTTCCTTTCTTACATTTAGGACAGACAAGATCTGGTGTTTTTGATGTTTTTGCTGCTTTGGTCGCGTCTGGCTTTTCAATATGCGCGATTTTCCGTGAAATGCGTGATTGTTTTACGCTGTTTATCAACTCGCTAACCATCGCCTTGAGTTCATTCATAAATTTGCCTGGTTCATACTTCCCTTTTTCTATTTCACGCAGCTTTTTCTCCCATTTCCCTGTAAGTTCTGGTGATTTCAGAAGATCATTTTGTATAGTTTCAATAAGATCTATTCCAGTCTGTGTTGGACTAATCGATTTTCTTTGTTTTTGTATATAATTGCGGCGGAAAAGTGTCTCTATAATGCCTGCACGCGTAGACGGTCTACCAATCCCGTTTTCCTTCATAGCTTCACGCAATTCCTCGTTGTCCACATGCTTACCTGCCGACTCCATGCTACGAAGAAGACTCGCTTCTGTATATGGTTTTGGTGGAGTAGTGTTTTTTTCTTGTAAAGCTGGTTTATGCGGTCCTTTCTCACCTTTTTCGAAATTTGGAAGAATTTTATCTTGGCCTCCAGATTTTTTTGGGAAAATAATACGCCATCCAGGTTCTAAAATTTGCTTGCCTGTAGCGCGAAATTTAACTTTTTCAACTTTCCCTTCAACTTTTGTATTGGAAATCTGAGCGTCTGGCAAAAATGCTGCAATAAAATGCCTTGCCACGAGATCATAAACCAATTTCTGAGTTTGGTTCAAATTATTTGGGAAATTTCCTGTAGGAATGATGGCGTGATGATCTGTTACCTTTTTGTCATCAAATACTTTCTTTGATTTGCGGATTTTTTTTGAAAGTAAAGGTGTTATGAATTTTTGATATGGGCTTAGCTTTGATAAAATAGCTTTGATTTTCGGATAAAGATCGTTGGGTAAATAAGTAGTATCCACACGCGGATAACTGGTTAATTTCTTTTCATATAGGAACTGTATGGTTTTAAGAGTTTCATCAGCACTGAGGTTGAATTTCTTATTAGCAAGTACCTGAAGTGTTGTAAGATCTAATAATTTTGGTGGATGTTCTTTTGCTTTTTTGATAGTAAAATTTGTGACCTCGAATTCATTTTTTTTGATAGAATCCATAAGTGATTGCGCTTCTTCTATATTCTTAAATTTCTTTTTAAGGCTTGAGAAAGTCGCTTCTTTATAAACAGTACTCAAATCCCAGTATTTTTCAGGTTTGAAATTCTTAATTTCATGATGACGGTTTACAATGAGTGCCAAAGTTGGAGTTTGAACACGACCTATTGAAAGCAGTTGCTTGTAACCACCATATTTCAAAGTATAAAGACGTGTCGCATTAAGCCCCAGAAGCCAATCACCTATTGCACGCAAACTTCCAGCGGCGTATAGATTATCAAAGTCCTCATTTGGTTTGAGATTCTTAAACCCCTCTTTTATGGCTTCGTTTGTCAATGAAGAGATCCACAAACGCTTAAGTGGGACACTACAATTGGCTTTTTGTAGAACCCAACGCTGAATCAACTCCCCCTCCTGTCCAGCATCGCCACAATTTATCACCACTTCTGCTTTAGAAACTAAATTTTTTATGACATTAAATTGCTCAGCAATGCCTGAGTTTTTCTTTAGTTTTATACTGAATTTTTCTGGAATAATCGGTAAATGATAAATATTCCAACGCTTGAACTCCTTATTATAATCATGCGGCTCCTTAAGCGTACAAAGATGACCAAAAGTCCAAGTCACCTGGTAACCATTTCCTTCAAAATATCCATTTTTTTTCATATTCGCCCCAAGGATTTTCGAAATCTCACGAGCTACACTAGGTTTTTCGGCTATACAAACTTTCATTAAATTCATTTTATTGTTTATTTCGGAAAACTGCAAATACAGCCAGAACTTTTGTTCATTCAACACAGGTCAGTTGTATATAAAACTGCTTCTTTTGATGTTTCTACAAAAGAAGGTAAAAAAGCTTGTATTAAAGATTTTGAATCTCTTGTGAAATGAAAAAAATAATTTGACTGAATATTCCGTATTACGATATAGTATTATTAAATTGTAATATCTACTGTACATATGAAAACTACACGTGTCTCTGCTTTACTTCCATCTTCTTTAGTTGAAGAGGTTAAAAAAACTTCTAAACTTGAAAATGTCACTCAAAGTCTCGTCATTAAAAGAGCTTTGAAATTTTGGTTTAAAGACAAGCTAGATAGAGACACAAAGGCTTTATCTAAGATTGATTTTGACGATCTTCCTTCTGAGGACGATTGGGATTTATTACAATCGCCACTTTAAATCACTAAAAACCATGCAACAAGGAGATATTTATCTTGCAAATCTCAATCCAGCGAAAGGTCATGAACAAGCGGGTTTTAGACCTGTATTAATTATGCAAAACAATGTTTTAAATTCTAATTTGAATACAGTTATTATCGCTCCTATCACTTCCAACCTTAAGGCAAAAGGGAAAATGACAACTTTTTTTCTTTCAAAGAAAACCTCAAAACTTAAGCAGAATTCTGTTGTTTTATTATTTCAACTTCGAACCTTGGATAAAACCCGATTAAATAAAAAAATTTTAAGTCTAAATAAAATATTGTTTTCAGAAATCAAACAACAATTGAATTTTGTTTTTTGATCGTAGTTCAATAAAGTACGTTTTTTTTATTTATTTTTTTGTAGTTTTAGTTTTAAATAATGGAATATGTATTTTATTCCTCGAAAAACAAGAGCAGCCCCAAGATATATTATGAAGAAAAGTCCAATCCAAACTAAGAGAAATGGGATTATACTCATTTTTTCTGGGCTAAGTCCCATTTTTAGGAAAATTATTTCAGGAATAGCAATAAAAACCATTAAAACAAACATGATACAAAAATAAAGATTCATATATTTATAGAGTGTTATTGATATAAACTTTGATTTCAAAATTGTGCACAACATGCAAATCTTCACCCATATTAACAGCATTAAGAATTGTGTTTTTAAGATATTGAAATGGATGAAACAGGAAAAAAGGAACATCGTCTTTTTCAAAATCATATATGTCTAAAATTAGCATTTTCACCTCAAACTCCCCATTTTTTTTACGACGGGCTTTGTACTCGATTTTTTTAATTCCATGGATAGAAGTTGCTAAATCAGGAGAATTAAAATTGATTTTTCCTCCCATGTCTGCAGGCCAAATCTCCCCTTCTAGAATATTAGTAGTTATTTTTTCCTTTATTTTTTCAAGAATTTTTTTATACATTGGATCGGCTTTTATTTTCCTAACAATTGGATGATTAGCCTTGAAAACAATGGATTCAGGATTCTTTTCAAGAGAGTGTTTTAAGAATTCTGCAGAATATGGTTTATAGATCGTCTTAAAATAAGCAATAGCAAGCCATGCATAAGAAAAAACGTAACTACGCAAATCCACCAAAGATTTTAGTTCTTTTAAAAACTTCTCAGTATCGAAAAAGTTTACCTGCAGATAGTTAATTTCTGGTTCCTGGTCATACCATAACTCAACAGAATTTTCGAATGCTAACGGATCAGACAAATCTTCATTAGTAATTGAAAGAATACCTGATGATTTTATATCTCCAGAAAAGTAAAAATTTTTGTATTTCCTGGAAGTTGGAGCTTCTTTATTTTGTAAAATCTTCCCATTGACTATTACCTTTAGGTTATCTCCATCAGTATTATTTTTTTCTTTGGCACTCTTCGTTGTCACATCAACTAAAATACTTTTTGCGTGTGTACCCATGAAAATCAAGCTCAAGCAAGGAATTCCTTTTTGTTTGCTCTCTATATTTTCTGGAGGTTTAAAATCGGTCAATGTAAATTTATTATTTTTAATACAAAAAACTTCAAAACTTTTAATTTCTGGAGTTTTGTCAGCAAAAAATTGGATTTTATGGTCTCCATTTTCAAGTTCTACAAAGAAATAGATTGTTTTTGCACCTCCTTTCAAACTTGCTCCATTAAAACTTGCAGAAGTTCCAAACCCTTTCCATGAAATCTTTTCATCATGCTTCTCGTATTTACCGAAATTAAAGCCATCTAAAGCAATACGAAGATCGTCATCGTCAGTAGAATTATTTTGTTTTGCGTTTTTGGCAGAAGCTGTAATTTTAATAACAAATAGTCCTGTTTTATCAATTGCAAATGAAGTTTCTGCCTCTTTCCATTCATATAAATTACCACCAGGAGCTAAAGGGAAATCTTCTTTTTGAAAGAGAAGTTTTATATAAATAGGATTATTTAACTTACAATCAATCCCCCATGTGGTATTGATTGTATCAAAATGAGTGAAATTAAAAAAGGTTTGAAAAATAGAACGTCAACATTTATTTTTCTAATCAAGTATTATCTCCTTACTAAAAAGGATAGTCTGGATAATTCAATTGCTATTCTAAATAATTTGTTGGATAAAAAAGATACAAGCTCATTAGCTTTTGCCGAAGAACAACCTAAAGATATTTAAATAAGTGGATAGGATAATATTATTTTGATAAAGCAATTGAAAGATTTCACTGACATTGTTCCCACATAAACTCAAATAATGTTCTCATAGTATTAGCCATCACAGAGCTTTCGACTAGCACTGCCATATATTCATTTTCACTAGCAGAAAAATACATCACAGAGTCACCATAGATATGAATATTACCAGGCAATGAGTGTTTTTTTGGAATAAACCTTCTTTGTCTTAATTCACTTTTGGATACGGACTTCATTTTGCTGGCTTCGCTTGTTTTTCCCACAAGTACACGAGCGTGTATGCCTTTTTTAGCACGCATTTTAATAAAGAAATCATCATCATTTTTACGAATAATTGGATTTTGTAAAAATTTATAAGAAGTAAAAATCAAAAGTTCATCAATATCTTCATACAAGCATTGATTGAAAGCTTCAATAAGCTGATCTTCGCCCTCAAATACTTGAACCTTAGGAACAATGTTTTTTTGTTCATAAATACCATTAAAAATAGGAAGTGTTTCTAGAATTTTCTTTTTATTTTTTTCACTGCGCTTTATATCGCTTTCCAACATACTCATTAACATTTTTGGCTTTTTGCAATGATAATACTGAGTATTACGCTTGTATAATTTAGAAACTACGCCACGTTCACAAAGTTTGTCCAAAGTTCCTCTCACAGTACTGCGAGGAATTCCAGTGGCCTTTGCTATCACTGATGCAGGATGCTCTCCTGACCGTAAAAGGTACAAATATAGCCTGCTTTCATGAGGATTGAGTCCGATACCTTCTAGTAGCGATTGTAATTGATGCATAGCATAGAATATTATATTAAAGTGGCGAGATTGACCGCCAGATTGACACAATAACATATCGTAGTTAAAGTGGATATAGATTTTTTATATGACTATAAAACACTATGTTACAGAAGATAAAAGATTGGTTGAAATCGAACTCTATAGATTTTAGAGAAGTACATCATGAACCAACAAAAACATCAGAAGAATCAGCACAAGCACGAGGCGAAGATCTTTCTACAGGAGGAAAAGCTCTTGTTCTAAAAGTTGATAAATCTTTTAAACTCTTTGTTATTAGTGCATCAAAAAGATTAGATTCATCAGCTGTTAAAAAGCATTTTAATGCAAAAAAATTACGATTTGCTAGCAAGGAAGAACTTTTAGAATTAACAGGTTTAGAACCAGGATCTGTTCCACCTTTTGGAGCTCCGATCATGGACTTAGATTTATATGCTGACCACTCCATTGCAAATAACACAAATATTGCGTTTAACGCAGGATCTTTAACAGATTCTATTATAATGTCTGTACAGTATTATCTTAAATTAGCTAAACCAACTTTATTCAAATTTTCCCAATAAATAACTACTATGCAAAATCTAATATCCGATAATTATGAGTATTATCTTGAATTTTTACGTGAATTGATAAGCATGCCTTCTGAATTTTCTAAACCAGAAGACGTGAAAAAAGCCATTGAATATTGTAAAAAAATCTTTGAAGAAAATCTCTCTAATTATGATATTTACTTTGATGAAGAGTATAATTTGATAGCTGTTCCTCCAAATATAGACTCACAAAAGGAGATTGTTTATTTAAGTGCTCATATCGATACAGTTGGTGCAAAAGCTGATGAATGGAATCATCCATACAAGCCTTGGGAATTTCATGAGGACGAGAAAGAACTAGTCGCGCGTGGAGTAAATGATTGCAAAGCAGGTGTGGCGTATCAACTTTTCCTCAGTTTTCTAGCAAAAAAAGGGCTTATTAAGCTCAATAACATTGTTTTTACTATCACATTTAAAGAAGAAGGTGCTGGTAATAAAACTTCAAAAGCTATTGCCAAACAAATGGGGACAAAATTAGCAATCAGTGAACAATCGACCTATATGATTGTCCTGGAAAATAATGTCCATATCAAAACACCACCAGTGATGTGTGTTTACACTTCAGAACGGAGTAACTACGTCATAAAAATCATAGATTTCATCCCAGAGCTGAAAAAATATATAAATAAATTATCCAAATGGAATCCTGTTAGCATTACTCCACAAAAAGAGATTGAGCATATGAATTATGAGATTATTGAACAAACAGGAGGGCATGTATGCTCAGTAACTCGCGATAAAAATAAGCTCACTCAAGCAATACTTGATTCTAATAAAAATTCTGTCATACAGGCAGGCGAGGAGAAAAATTTTGCTACCATTCCCACTAAAATATTAATGGCAGAAGAACAAGAATCAATAAAACATGTATTAGTACTTAATAATCGATCCTTCGACTCAATGGAAGAAGTGCTAAAACAAATAGATGGAATTGAGTACGAAACTGTTAAAGATTTTTCTGTATCACAAGGGTTCAATATTGATGATAAATTTTCTACAAATGAAATTTCCAAAATATTAGAAAATTGCAAAAATAATTCTGAAATTGAGATAGAATATACCTACAATGTGGGCGGTTCAGATGGGAGCATTGTATATGGCTTTTTGACTCCTAAAATTCGTAAAAACTTCTACCCAATTGTTATGGGGCCAGGGTCACGATCTCAAAGAAACATTTCACCTCCAAGGCTAACTCATGGGAAAAATGAGACTTTTGATAAAGAAAATGGGAAAAAAGCTATAATCTTTATTTCTAGTGTTTTGGAAAGAATGAGTAAAATAACTGGATGAAGCAATAAAATTATATTTTTCTATATAAATTTCATGTTTTTTTTGAAAATGAAACTATTAGGTTTAGATTAAGTGCATTAGCCACCTTTTCAAGGAAATTGATACTGGGATTGTAACTGCCTGATTCCAGACGGGAGATGGCAGATTGCTTTGTTCCAACCTTCTCAGCAAGCTCAGATTGGCTTAATCCTTTCTCCTGCCTTTTTGCAATAACAGCTTCTGCAATTCTATATTCGTGTGCAAGTTTATCATACGCTTTGCGCACCTCTTTACCTTTGAGTAGCTTGTTTTTAAAATTTGAATAAGTTTTCATACAAGACTATTATAACGTATATGTTATGTGTCAGCAAGAGAATTTAGTCGATTTTGCGCTAAACTTATAGCTCTCTTTGGAATTTTTTTAGTCTTTTTAATAAATGCGTGTAAAAGGAGAGTCTTATTTTTATAGAAGCAATATATAATTCGAATTTCACTTTTACTTCGCAGCCTTAACTCAAAAAGGTTGCTTCCTATCTTTTTGCTATGTGGCATACCCAAATTATTTCCAAATTTTTCCAATAGATCTAAAGTGCGCAAGGTTTTAGCTATGATTGATTCTTCTAAGCCCGCTATAAAGTTTTCTACATTCTGATTAAAAAATCTTATTTCCATGTAATGGCAGTTCAATTCATTGAAAAATAATTATATAGATCAAATATTAAATTTTCTTAAAATATTTCAAAAATAGATTCTCTATACAAAACACTTTGCACAGAGATTTTTAATGCCTAAATAAAGCCGTAAAAATAGATTTCTCTGTACAAAACAGTACTTTTTGTGGAAATATTTTTTAATTCTTTGCGTTATCTCAAAACATCAGAAAGTTTTTCAACTTTGTGAACTTTTTCTACTTTTCGGGGTACAGTTCATGGTAGCGTTGACTTTTCTACTTATTTTTTGTTTGTTTTTAGGTTGGATAAGAGGGAAACGGTGGATTCAGTCATTTAACTCAATAAAAGAAAATAATTCTACATAAATTCAATCGTACTAGGGTCTGTCCAATACATTCCCATACCACGCTCTTTTGCAAAGATGAATATATCTTTATGATTCTCGTCATCGTAAATAAAATACTGCCCTCCCATAGGAATAGTCCAGGCACCAGCATAATCTGAACAAAGGTCCCTTAGCTTATTGTTTATAATTGCCTCTTCTGCTCCATGCCATATCTCTTCTTCCTCAAGCCCCTCAATATCAGCTTCTGTAAGTTCTATTGGCTCAGCCGATTTAATTTTTGCAATTTTTCGATTGCCGTCATCAGACTTAACTACCTTACAATTTTCTGGATTTTTACCCTCATCACTCACTAATTTCAATATTGCATCCTCTATGGATTCTTCTTTTGATTTTTCCAAAATATCAAATGGTTCTCCAATTTCTGTAAAATACCGTCCGTCAATATATTCGCAATTCTTTTCTTCACATTCTCCTTCAAAATCAACCAAAAGAATAATTTTTCCATCTCTTTCAATTATTCTTGCATCGTAAGCTCCATCTTCGTGTTCTTTAAAATATTCGAACCTGATGCCAATACTTTTACTTACAAAAACCTCCCATCCTTCTTCTAAAGAGCTTTCCTGGTTTTTGTCCTCAAAACTTACCTTTTCCGTTTCTATTTCTGGATTATTTTCTATGACTTCCTGATTATTGCAGGCAGAAAAAACAAATATGGATATTAAAATTGCAAAGATTAAATTTTTCATGATTATTTTTAATTAAGAGTTTTTAAGGTAGCAAAAAATAGTTTATTTTACAATTATTTTTGGTTACGAAAAAGTTCGATTCCCGTGAACGATTTGGTAGCGCCAAGGGGAATCGAACCCCTCTTTCCGCCGTGAGAGGGCGGCGTCCTAGCCGATAGACGATGGCGCCAGGTGAGTTGTGGGGAAATTTTAACGAAGATTTATGATAGTGGCAATATCTGATTAGAGTCTTTAGCATTCCATGACTTAGAGTGCTAGACATCTTGATTTGAGAGAGGTATAATGAGGAGGCGATTAAAAATTTATATGTCAAAAGATTTATACGAAACACTTGGGTTAAATAAAAATGCCACTGAGAAAGAAATTAAAACAGCTTACAAAAAAGCTGCTCTGAAATGGCATCCTGATAAAAATAAAGGAAACAAAGAAGCTGAAACGAAATTTAAGGAGATAAATTCTGCTTATGAAGTTCTGTCTGATAAACAAAAACGTCAACAATACGATACTTTTGGTTCTACTGGTGGTGCTGGGGGTGGCTTCCCTGGAGGTGGTGGTGGTTTCGATTTTTCTGGTTTTTCACAGGGAGGTTCTGGTGGATTTGCTGATATTTTTGAATCTTTTTTTGGTGGACAATCTGGAGGTGGACGCAGTGGTGGAAGACCACGTAATCCTGCCAGACGGGGTAATGACATAGAGGCTGGGATTAGAATTTCTTTTGAGGAAGCTATTTTTGGTGTTGAAAAAGAACTGGAAATTACGAAACCTGATATTTGTAAAAAATGTGACGGAAAAGGTTCTGAACCTGGAACGAAAATCATAAATTGTACTACTTGTAGCGGAAGCGGTGAGGTAAGAGAGGTTAGAAATACTATTCTTGGACAAATGTCTACAGCGCGTGTTTGTGATCAATGTCGTGGTGAAGGAAGAGTTCCTGAGAAAAAATGTACTACTTGTCATGGAACTACACGTGTACGTACAAAAGAAAGAGTTAAGGTTAAAATTCCAGCTGGTGTTGATAATGGATCAACG
The DNA here is from genome assembly GCA_964406295.1 of uncultured Candidatus Peribacteria bacterium. Taxonomy (GTDB): domain Bacteria; phylum Patescibacteriota; class Gracilibacteria; order UBA1369; family LOWO2-01-FULL-3; genus CAYORB01. Next base: position 19,700 of record CAYORB010000017.1, read on the forward strand.
ATTCGCCTCAGTGGTAGAGGTGAAGGTGGTGTTAAGGGAGGTAGTGCAGGTGATTTGTATATTAATTTGAATGTTGAAGCTAGCAAGGATTTTGTAAGATCTGGATCGGACATCCATAGTGTTATAGAAATACCCTTAGTACAAGCTGTTTTGGGTGGTGAATTGGAAGTAAAAACTGTACATGGGAATGAAAATATTAAAATTCCTCATGGTACTCAAGATGGTAAAGTATTTAAATTAAGTAATAAAGGTGCCCCAAGACTTTCTGCTAGCGGAAATGGACATCATTTAGTGAAAATTCATATACGTATTCCTGAAAAACTTTCAAAGAGAGAAAAGGAATTGTACCTTGAATTAGCGAAAGAGTCTGGTATAGATGTGAAAAAGGGTGGATTGTTCTGGTAGATTGTATTAAAGTGTGGAGTAGTTATTTCTCACTCCTTTCTGCCATGGATATACAACTTTCTTGGGATTTGTTTGTACTGGTGTTCTTTGTAATAATTGTGGCTTATAGCCTTATTATTGGTACTGATAATACTTTAAAAGTGATCTTAGGGACCTATGTTTCCGCCCTAGCTGCTGATGCTATGGGAAATTTGCTTGGACATTCTTTGAGTGGTTCAGAGGCTTTTGTGGGGATATTAAATTTTGCGTCAATGAATAGCGAAGAGGAAGCTGTTGTATTTGTGAAAGTATTACTTTTTGTCACTATGATCATCCTATTTGCGGTTCGTGGTGCTTTTGAAGTTGATACGATTGAAGATAGATCTGCTCCTATGAGAATGGCTTTAGCTTCTCTTTATGCAGTTATGAGTGCAGGTTTGATCATATCTGTTATCTTGGTTTTTGTTAGTGGTGTTTCTTTTGTAGGAGGAGGAAGTTCTGAAACAACAGGTACAGCTCTTTGGGATCTTTATAATCAATCAGAAATGATTCGCTCCATCCTTAGCAATGCCTATTTATGGTTTTCTATACCGGCTTTAGCTTTCTTGGTTCATAGTGTTTATAGCACTAGAAAGCAATAATACAGAAATTCACTTGATTTTAATACAGTTGGTCAATAGAATAGCTGGGCGTAAAATGACAATTTGGGTCGATAGCTCAGTCGGTAGAGCAACAGCCTTTTAAGCTGATGGTCCCGGGTTCGAATCCCGGTCGACCCACCATTGAAAAACGGTCCTGCTGTAAGTGGGAG
>CAYORB010000018.1:0-20620 GCA_964406295.1 uncultured Candidatus Peribacteria bacterium
TAAATAATATCCCTTGTGTAGGAACATCGTCTATATCCATGGTTGCTGCTGCTAGTGAATTTGCCATAGCAAGATCACTACTAAAAAAATCTATTTCTTCATATGTATCAACATCTACCTCAGGTCTACCTGCTTCATTTAAGATAACATTATATGTTGCCACTATCGCCATATTGCTTTCAGTGGCAATAAACATTTTATTTATAGGCAATGCATCCTCATCATTTGGATTAGGTACCTGAACTACTAAAACAGAATCAAAATAAAGCCCAAAGTTCTCTTCCCCTACATGTGTTGGCACATCACACACATATTGTACCTCTCCATCTCCTTCTTCGCCTTCACAGGATTGAGCAAAAATGCGATACCCGTCTCTAATAAAAAAATCAAATTCCAAGGAAATATCTTGTCCTTCTGCATCTCTGCCTATAACTATTTCACTTCTATTTCTACCATGATCACCTTCTTGAGAATGTTGAGGTCTAAGAGATTGACCTAATTGATGTGCATCTTGGTTTCTTAATTCTGCTTGAGCTCTCATATCATCTTCTGCAACAGACATTGCAGCTGTAGCCAATACAGCTCCAGTTGCAATCTTTCCTCCTTTCTGAATACCAGTAACGAGCACATCACTTGCCTTGCGCATCCACTCAGATGCTTTTGACCTTGATGCCTTCTCACCTTCTAATCCCCCCCTTGGTGTTTCTGCCATAAAGTACAGTTTACGAGATTAGTATTTATTACAATACGTGTTTTTCCTTATAAGTCAACTAATTTTGAATTGCGAAGTCTATAAGTGGCTTATCTACTTCAATAAACTCTGTATTTGTAAAAGTATTAATCAAATTCCCTTCCCCTATATATGCTGTCGTTTCCAGCTTTGTTTTTGGACTTGCCACAGGCTTATCACTGAGAAATTGATATTCCAGATATGGTACATTCCTGCCTTCTTCTGAGATAAGTGCCCCCATCAAAAATAAGTTTAATTTTGCTTCTGTGAAAGTTGGTAAATTCATACCAATAATTGTCCTCCCCCCTGTATTTACGTCTATACCTTGACTATTATAATCAAGTACTATGTAGTTAACACCTTCATGATTTTCTATTCCACGATTTATATTCACCTCCGTCACTGCAGTAGTATTACCCCTAATTTCACCCGCCTTTATCCCACACTCCTCACCTGTATCAGCACAGAGTCCATTGATCTGCCATTGTACTAGTACGTCGTTGTTTTCTTGATGATTGTCTCCGTCTAGGACATAGCGTTCGTTATTATTACAAATCGCAGGATCGTCGCCCACTCTGCAATGCCTAGTTACTCCTGCTTCTGACTCTTCGTCTCCATACACACAGGGTAAACATGGAGTGCGCATGCGTAGTAGAAATTTCTCTGCTTCTCCATCTTCTATGGTATATGGATTAATCTGTTCCTCCCTATTACTGTAGTAAAGAGGGATGGACACTCTATCATTTGAACTTGTACCCAAAGATAGCTTGTTCCAATTACAAGGATGATCCAATTGATCAAGATCTTGTTTTCGGTTTGCTATGTTTGCTGGAAGATTGGCTTCACCTTCTCCAAATACAGGTTCATACATATTACATCTATCTCCTGCATTCCCCGTACCCGGAAGTGGGTTTACATAGCAATCACTGCTAACGCCTCGTATCAAATTCCTACCTCTTTCGCATCTGGCTGATACCAATTTCTCCTCATCACTTGGCCTGCCTTTTATTTCCAGTTCTAATTTTATATCTTTTGTACCTATGGATCCTATAAAATTTTCACATATAGGGTCGATTCCTCCATTATCATCCGTCACATTTTCGCCATCTGTGTATTTGCAAGTGACAAAACCCGTGCTATATCCAGCGTCATATCGACTATGTTCTTGTTCCAGAAATCCCATTGCAGAACCAGCCAAATCCGATGCTGCATAATAATTATTCATACCAATAACTGATTCGTAATTATGACTAATCATTATTGTAATAATAATACCTAACATCGTCATAATAGCAAAAATTCCCAAAGCGATAATGGATACAATACCACGCTCGTTTCGTAAATTTTCCGTCATTGATTTGGAGGTTATAAGCTGCGCTTAATATTACGCCAAAAATTTTTAATTCGCAAAGAGTAAGTTGTCATTAGACATTGCTCTAGAAAACGGAAGGAACTAGATTAGATGCTTCAAGTACGACTGTTAGGGCATCAATCGAAATTCCAGAGGCACCAGAAGTGCCAGAGAAAGAGCTGCTCATCCCCGGGGATGAGTGAAAACAAGGCTGGCAAAACTTGAAAAAAATCAAAAATCGTTTAGAATGTTAGTCCATAGGAATTCTTAAAAGAAATTTGTATGAAAACAAGAACTTTTAAAGATAAAGTGATTGCCTATAAAAAAGCTGATAAATATCTTGCAGTTTCCCTGGAATTTGATTTATTAGCAGAAGGAGAAAACATAATGCAAGCTCTTGAAAGGCTATATGATGCCACATCAGGTTATTTATATATGTGCTGCGAAGATAAGGAAAAAGATGAGGAAATTTATAGAAAAGCTCCTAAAAAGTATCATGATTTGTACAATCTTTTTGTGGAATTGTCAGAGAAAGATGTCAAAAAGGAAAATGAAAAGAAACAAGAAAAAGTATTAATGGCAAAGGAAGTTTCATCAGCTCAGTGGACATATAACTCAAAAAATCTTTGTCATGCGTAAACATAGACAAATACGTCCTGTCTCACCTGGTGAATGCGAAAAAATAGCTCTGAAATTGGGATTTGAGCACAAGAACACACGCGGAAGTCATAAACATTTTAAAAAGAATGGCATTGGCAAGGTTACAATTCCACAATACTCTCAACTAAGTGGTGATTTGTTTCATAATATTTGTAGACAAATGAAAATAAGTAAAAATGAATTTTTTGAGCTTCTTGAGGAACAATAGTCATCCCCGGGGATGAGCCTTGGATTTTAGACGTCAGTGAAAACAATATTTCCGATTTTAGCCCCTTTTTGGTATAATGGAAGTCATGAATGTTCAGATAATAAAAAAACAAATAGTTCCACTCTTAAAGCAGCGAGGGGTGGTAAAGGCTGCAATTTTTGGGTCTTTTGCTACAGGTAATGCAAAAAAAAATAGTGATATTGATCTTTTAGTGAAATTTAAGAAAAAAATTACTTTATTAGATTTATCAAGTTTGAAGTTAAAACTTGAAGAAAAAACTGAACGAAAGGTAGATTTATTGACTTATAATTCGATAAACCCGCGGCTTAAAAATATTATTCTAAAAGAACAAAAACAAATATATGAAAAAAGATCCTAGCATTTTTCTTGAGCATATTTTGGAAAGTATTGAAGAAATTGAAAAATATACAAAAAATCAAACTAAGCTGAAATTTTCGAAAGCAACAATGATGCAAGACGCTGTAATGAGAAGATTGGAAATTATTGGTGAAGCAGTGAAAAATATTCCTAAATCATTCAAAAATAAATATCCAGAAATTCTATGGCGTGAAATTGCAGGAATGCGAGATATTTTGATTCATGAATATTTTGGTATAAACATAAATATTGTATGGAACACGATACAAAAAGATATTCCAAAACTTAAAAAACATATTTTAGAATTGATCAATGAGAAGAACTTTTAGAGACAAAGTTCTTGCAGTTTCCCTGGAATTTGATTTATTAGCAGAAGGAGAAAACATAATGCAAGCTCTTGAAAGGCTATATGATGCCACATCAGGTTATTTATTAAAGCAAATATGTCCTGGATTTTTTGTTGACGATTCTTTGTTTACACTTACCATTTCTTTGTCAACACTTGGATTTCCTAGTACACTGTTTTTATGTTTATCCTCAAAAACACTAAAGGTTTCACTTTGATTGAGTTGCTAATTGTTGTTTTGCTATTAGCCTTGCTATCAACGGCTGCTTTGTCAGGTTTTATAGGGTCTCAAGATGCTTTTGATTTCTTTGCTAAACAAAAAGATATCTCTTCCACTATAAGAACTATCAGGACTTTTGCTGTTACTGATAAAGAAATGGCCTCAGATGCTTGTGGTGAGGATTCGGAGGCTTCAGCTAAACGTTATGCAGCTGAAATAACTGAAAATAAATTGACCATATACGCAGATACATGTGCTGCTGGAGCTTATTTTCTGGATGATAAGGATAAAATCATTAAAGAACTCGATTTTTCTAATACTGGCCATGAATTTCAGGTTTTGAGAGCCGGTGATTTTGTTGAGATGGATTTTCCTGTTAATCTTGCTTATGAGCGTAAGACAAGTGAATTCTCTATAAGAAGTAGTGAAGATTCTGTGCTTTTGCCGAAAAACTTATACAAATATATTGCTATCAGATTCTATGAAACAGAAGGTGATCTTGAGAGTTTCATTGTAATTTTACAAGTATCTGGTGTGCCTGAGAATTTTAATAACCTTAATTCTTTGTGATAAAAACGAAAAATACACGTGGGTTGATTTTAGCAGAAGCACTTGTTGCAGTGGCTACTCTTGGTATTGCTGCTATGGCTCTGAGTACTATTATACAAAATGCCCTCGCTGTTACTGAACTTTCCAAGGATTATCTAATCGCACAAAACTTGGCAACTGAAGCTATTGAGGCAGTAAAAAGTGTGAAACACACAAATTTACTGATACGACCTAGGGCTCTTTTTCCTGATGCACAGGGCTGTTGGCTAGTTCTGGATCCTCAAACTATTGCAGACCCTCAAATAGATTGCATTCTGGTAGCAGATAAAGATGAGCAGTATTTGGTAATTATGGAAGATGGTAGATGGAAAATGGAGGCTTCAGATAACCCAGATACTTATCGTTTAGCTTTGAAAGATGAACAGTATATTCACAGTATGGAAGCTGGTGCTGATCCTACAAAATTCTATAGAGAGGTTGAATTCATCGATGTGCCTGAGGACAATCAATATTCTACTTTTGAGGTTAAAATTAAATGGAAACACGGTGCCAAAGAACGGAATATTGTTCGACAATATACATTATTTAATAGTTTATGATGAAACGTGGATTTACATTAGTTGAGATGTTGATTGCTATGAGTTTGTTTACTCTAACTTCTATGTTAGCCAGCAATATTCTAGTTGATATGGTTCAGCTTGAAAAAAAAGCTTCGATTCAAAATGATCTATACGAAGATCTGAGGATAATTATGCAGCAATTAACTAGGGAAATCCAGAGCGGGACTATAGATTATGAAGAATACTACAGTATGGATGTGATTCAATCGATGAATCCACCTGATGGAGGACCTTTTTATGGGATTAATTATGGAATATATGCGAGTAGGTTTTATGGTCCAGGTTTGAGATTTGATGAGAATGAAGCTACAAATCCTAGAGATTTGGGTTTGGAATGCTCAATCCCTTCTGGTGATGAATGTAATGTATTTTGGACTCATTCTGCTGATTTAAATACTGGTAAAAACCCTTACAATGGAGGGAATGCCAATGCCTTTTGTGATGTAGGTAATTTTGGAGTTTGTGGTGTTGTTGATGGAGCTGTTAAAAGAAATGAACTGTATCTGATTAATAATATTGGTACAAAGAAAACGATGATTGCTAAAAAATTGATTGATGGAAATGATTATTCTGTTGGTTTAATGCATATGTATGGGCGTGATTTGGATCAAAATGGTGTGATAGATGTATTTAGTTGTGGTAAGGACTTTAATTGTTATGATGGCGGTGATGATGATAAAATTTTTCGTGCGATTAAATATCCTTTTATACAAGAAATTGGCAGAGACTATATAGTAAACAATAATATACGTTTGGCTCAGAAAGATGATTTGGAGAACTCTTTTAATCCGAAAACAACTCAATTTATACCTATCTCACCTTTAAGAAGCTCGGTTAAGAAATTGGAATTTATAATTAGTCCTGTGGATGATCCTTATAAAGCTTTTGGTGAAAAAGATATGCAAACTCAACCTGTTGTTACTATTATTTTGACAATGGGGTTGTCAGAAGACCAGGAAGCTGAATATCCTGGTGAATTTACGGACATAACCGTACAAAGCACTGTTGCTTCAGGAATGAAAGAAAGCATTATCAGCTATCCACCTGTAAAAGATGCCCTGAGAACAATAGATGGACATGGACAAAGTTGGATTGTTGATGTCCTTGGACCCGCTGGTGTGCCTTAAGCCGGATGTATCACTAAAACAAACTCTCCTTTTGGTTTTTTGGTACTAAAATGTTCTATCGCTTCTGAAACTGGAAGACGAAGCGTTTCTTCGTAAATTTTTGTGATCTCTCTGCAAATAGCTATATGCCTATCCGGACCAAGGTATTCTGCGAGTTGGTTGAGAGTTTTTATTATGCGATGTGGTGATTCGAAAATAACAATAGTGCGTTTCTCGTCTACTATAGATTTCAGTAAAGTTTGTCGTCCTTTTTTTAATGGAAGAAAACCCAGGTATAAAAATTTATCCATGGGACAAGCACTCATAACCAATGCTGCTAATAAACTTGATGCCCCTGGAATCGGTACGATTTTTACACCTGCCTCAACTGCACGTTTAATCAAAGAATAGGCCGGATCAGAAATCCCCGGAGTCCCTGCGTCTGAAACAAGAGCTACCTCATTTCCGTCCTTCAATAACTCTACTATTTTCTCGATTTTGCTATGACTACTATGAGAATGATAACTAAGTACCTTGTTCTTGATCTCGTATTTATTTAAAAGGATTTGTGTATGCCTAGTATCCTCAGCCGCAATATAATCTACCTCTTTCAAAGTACGTACGGCACGAAAAGTTATGTCTTCCAGATTCCCTATTGGTGTAGATACTATATAAAGCATGTGTGCAGGATAACAGATATACTATTGAGCGGCCACTCCCATCTTAGCGCTTAGTGTTATACCTGGTTTTTTTACATATAGTGGCTGAACTATTTTCACCTCATCACCTTTATCAAGTACATTTTTTAAACCGCCTTCACTTTCCACGAACTCTGCCTCTAGTATCTCTTTTTGTTCATCAGAAATATCACCACTGACTTTTGTGATCCCTAAACGTTTCAATTCATCATTAAGATTATCTAATTCTACAATCTTATATTCTTGTGGGCCAGTGCTGAGGTAAACCGCTCTTCTTCCAGCAAAAACCAAGATTGGTAGATCTATTAGATAATGCCAATATTCAAAAGTGCTGATCTGAGTCAATTTGCATCCTATAAGATAAGACATTGTATTCGCCACTGTTACTCCCACCCTCAAACCTGTAAAAGATCCTGGACCTCGTACAACCAAAATCTCTCCAATTTCATCAAAATTTATATTCCCTAGCATCTCCTTGATCTGAGGCATGATTTTTTCCGCTTCGTCATTGCGACTTTTCCATTTAAGATCCGCGATTATTTCCTCATCTTTTGCTAAAACTAAAGCAGTGTGCGAAGAAGCTGTATTGATTGCAAGTGTGTACATACGTTAGAAAAATATCACATTCTGCTCCTCTTCTCTATCATACTTTGTTTTTTCCTCTGCAAACAAAGTATAGATCTTTGCATATTATCTATAAGTTTCTTGGTTCCTTCTAAATCTATATCTTTACTGTCAGAGATATAACGCATCATTTGGAAACATGTTTTTTGGATTTGTTGCTCATCACGATTTTGAGGGGCAGTGCGTTCTTGGTGTTTTTGTTCTAATGGAATTGTTTTCATTTTTATTTTTTGGAAATTAATTATGTATTAGTAAAGATCTAGTATTTCAATATCTGTATAATAATGATTAAGAATTTCTTGATATGTAGAACCGTTTACCGCCATCGTATGAGCTCCGCAACCACTCATCCCTACTCCATGCCCTAAGAATTTATCACCTTCACAAAATGAGTCGTCTACACTGACTAAGTGTGGAGTATGAGTCCATCCCCACACATCTTTTGCACTTTTAGTCTTAACTCCATCACTCTGGTTAAAATAAGGTGCTTTTACAACTTTTCCGTTTATTCCTATAACCTTCCCTTGGGTGTCACGTACAGCATGAGTTACATTTGGTGCGCGCTTTTCCACCCCATATCCCAGATATTTCTGGCATACTTCAGGATCATCATTTAAATGATAAGGTTTGTCTGGAAATTTTTCGTCAATATCCGTATAAAATTTCGCATAAGATCGCGCAGCTACTATTATAGCTTTAATTTTCTCTACTTCTTCAGAATTTGAAACTTCACCCAATCCTTTTAGATAATCTTCCATCTCCAGCTCGTTGATAACAACTAATTCACCATCAACTCTTTGTACTTCCAAAATCCCACGATATTGATTGTCGTTTAGATCTTGATTCCAGGCTGGTCTATGCTCGAAATTATTGATTTTTAATATGGCATTATTGTGTGGAATAAAGCGAATTTCGTCCTCTTTAACAAAACTCAAATTATCAGTTTTGACTCTATATTTCCCGTTCTCATATGTAACACTGGCAAGATCACCAGCACTAAGAGTAGTGATCAAATTTCCTTTACTATAAACATCAAAAGAACCATTAGCTGTGATTTCAGGATCTCCATCAAATCCAAGTTTCACTCTAATTTCTGATTCTAAAACTTTGTTTTCAGTTTCGGTTTCATCTTTTGTCTTATTTTTTTCCGAAGTAGAATATTTTGCTTGGAAAGCCTTTTTCCTGATCTTATATTTGAAATAAATTGGCACTCCTATGCGATGCTCCCCCATCTCAAGATTAACAAGTAATGGTTTTCTCTGAGAAAGTTTTGCGTCTTTATGTACTTTTACATCAAAAGTTATTTGCGTTGATTCACCAATTGCAGCAGTAGCTGGTGACATAGAGAGCTCTTCTATACTAATACCATCTTGTTTAAGAAAAGTTGCTTTGAGTTGGTCCTTAGTCCATCTTTCTTTTCCAACATTCTTCAAATTAATAGACATCTTATAACTTTTTCCCTGTTCCCAGTTTGAAATCAAAGTACGAGATATGAGTTCAGCGTCATAATCTTGTTTGTAAACTACAGTACTAAAAGTGATATCAGGACTAGAATCAAAATTTGTATTATACAATTTAGGTTCCAATACTTTTGTATATTCACCTGACTCTGAAGGTGCTATATAAGTGAATTTAAATTGTTTAGTCGCACCTGGGGCAACGGATTCCCTACTGTCGCCTAAAATAATATTATCCCAGTATACATTTCCTGTGTTTTTCAGTTTCACCCATCCATGATACTCCTCCTCCTTTTGCATAAATTCATCCGGCAAATTGCTTTCCTGTATTTCATACTTATAAATCGGTTGTTGCACAGCCACAGGAAGCGCAATATAATCATCGATTTTCTTAACTCCGTTTACAAGAGGAGCAATATCCATGTAAACTAAACCTCCTTTTGTGCCACCTTTGAGAGTCACATCAAAAGTCGCTATATCCCCGGGCTTAACCACTTTTTCATTCATCATAGATAAAACCACTCCATCTTTCTCAGGGAAACTAATTATATTTTTGAAAGCAGTATTTTGGTTTACGACTATAAATGTTTCGTTATTCCAATCCACTTTTCCTATGTTTTCCATCTTAATCTTCACAGTTTTCTCCTCTAAAGGTTTCATCTCTATATAATAGAGTTCGCTTTTGTCTTGATAATCGTATTCTTTAACAAATTTCTTTTTTTGCGTTAAATTACGAGCTGAAAGTGTTCTGATTAAAGGTAGTTTTTCGTATAAAAATTCTCCAGGACAAGCCGTATGCATAATATCCCTATGTCCAAAAATATTTGCTAAATTTTCTCCTCTAAACTTAGAATAACCATCTGTATCAATATTATTGATCTTGCCCTTTTTACTAATAAATTGACTCAAAGAAACCACTGCCTTTTCAGGTATTGGATTGTTTTGATAATTACCTAACACAGCAATTCCTATAGATCCATGATTCCCTGGTCCAGCATGAGCACCTATCACCCCCTCACCTCCATATCTACCTTCGTAAATTTTCCCATTCTGATCAACTATATAATTATATCCAATATCCCCCCATCCCCTACTAACTGCATGATAATGATATATATCACGAATTGCTTGTTGTGGATCATCCAAATTTTTTGTAGTTGCAGTATGATGTATGACAATTTTTTTCACCTTTTCAGGGTATTGTAATGGCCATATATATTTTTTACCGCTTTGATCTTCTTCTACTATTCGAGAATACTGAAGTTCATCTTCATATTTTTCATAGAATTCAGAATCACGTTCAATTAAATTTAAATCCTGTCCATTCGGCAGATAACGATATGATTCATCTGCTCCCCATGCTGAACGGCTAATAAAACCTGATCCGGAGTTTGCGTTTAAAGCCAAATATGTTATGTCAGATAGTACCGGGTTTGAGGAAAATTTGGGTGTAGGTGCCGGTTTTAAGTTAATTTTTTTGCCAGCTCTTAAGAAAGTCAGTTTAGTGCTTTTTATTAAAGGACTAGATTTACCATCGCCATACATTATGAATTTATACTGCATACTACTAGCAGGATTGCTAGACGCCACCCCGTATTTGATGTTTTTTTCATAGGCATCATGTTCTTCCTCCAATTCTAACCAATCTGACCATTTATCTGCTACCTTAAAACGCATTTCAGCCTCTATTCTAGTACCGTTAGGAGATACCTGCTCCCAAGATAAACCAACTGATGTGAAATCGAATTCAGCCTCTTCTTCATTAGAGATAAAAACATCACGAGTTTTATAAGGTGCAATATCTAATAAATTGGAGGTTAATTGTCGCGAATTCATTGATATAACTTCATTATATTCACGTGTGTAAGACTCAGCTCCACCTATATTTTCTAAATGTATCAATCCCATAATAGATAATTGCAGCAATGCCATACCTATGATGATAGAGATCCCCACTCTGCGAAAAAATTCCATTTTTCTATACTTGATTATGTTTCTCATATCTTCTTAATTTTTATAACGTTACAATCTGGGAATTATAACACTTTTTTATTTGACGAACAATGCTGTATGACTTGTTAACTGTATACTTTTATGGTTTGGGTGCTAATCTAGCACAATACTCTTTACAATATAGGCATTGAGCGCTACAGTGAGCACCAGTTCGTATTCAATTTTGTGTATTTACCAAACTTCTGATGGAGGTTTCTTATAATCTGAAGTACAAAAAAAGTAATTTTTCTAATAAAGTGATTCTCGACAAAGAAGGCGAGGTTATTATTTATACTAAGGGCTTTCGCCTCAAAGGGAAAGGCGCATCTGATAAAGGGGAATTGATTAATTTTTCTGAAATAAAAGAATTTTATCATAAACCTGATAGAATACATTTTGTTACTTTTACTAAGGAAAAATATGTCTTATCTGAAGCTGGGACTTTGTTTGATCAGCTTTTGATAGATATGTATAAATCTAGAAATGAGTTTTTAATGGATGCTTTGTTTATGAAAGGAGGTAAATTAAAAGCTGAATACGAAGGTCATTTCACACGTGTAAGCAAATTTGCCAGACCAATTAGCAAGGATAAGGCGAAGTTTAGATTGCATGAGAGTAGTTTAATAGTTTTACCAGCACAGCAGGATGCTTTTGTTGTTCATTTTGATTTTGTGAATTTTTATGAATTTGATGATATTGAGTATCAACTTAAAATTGTTATGGATAATGGTGAAAATATTTTCATTTCACAACTTGGTAATGATTTTGAATTTTTCCAAGAAAAGTTTGAGGGAATCTTGGGCGGTATGTATCAAACTGTTGTGAATGATGTTTTGAGGAAAGCTTTTCCTCATTTTCATTCTGCTACTCTACTGAAACTTGCTTATAGGATGAAAGGTGGTAAAGCTGTGAGCTTGAGGGATATTGAGAAAATGGATAAGGAAATGGCAGAGGAAGTTGAAAATTTTATTTATGAAGATGATGTGTTTAAGGAGAAAACAAGTGTCTTACGTGAAATAGTCGATTCTTACAATACATATTATGGAATCTCTCAAGATAAAACTGTTGATGGTGGTTTTATAAAATGGGTGATGTTTGCGGTACCTGAGAAAAATATTGTGGCTTTTTCAATCTTGCCAAGGTGGCGGCAAAGTGGTGAAGATCAAGAAAAGATTAGATTTAACCATGGAACTTACTTTTATAAGATTATTATGGAAAAAGGTTCTCCGGCTGATAAAGTTGAGGATAAATTGAATGAAATTAATGAGGCTTTGGTGAATTTAAGGTTTGTTAAAGACCCTTGTTTTAAAGATAAACGTGAATTGAAACACTCTCCTTATCAATATGCTATACGTAAGCTGCCTTATTTAAGAATTTTGCGTAAGTCTTATATAGGAAAAGTTTCTGCTACAGAGGTTAAAGATTGGCAGAAACAAGTTCAAACTGTAATGAAAAAAGCAGAACTGAAATAAATTTCACTTGCAGTTTTTTGAGTAGAGGTTGTAGAATTCTGGTGTAAATTTTTTAACAATAATTTTATGTCTGCTTTATTTGATGATAAGAATTTTGAAAAAGAAGTTTTAAAATCTGATCTTCCTGTAATGGTTGATTTTTTCGCTCAATGGTGCGGTCCTTGTAAAATGATGGGGCCAACAATTGATGAATTGTCAAAAGAATATGAAGGAAAGTGGAAAATTGGAAAATGTGATATAGACGAGTCACCTGAAGTTGCTGAAAAATATGGAATTACTAGTATTCCAACAATTAAATTCTTTAAAAATGGAGAAATTGTTGATGAAGTAGTTGGTTTCCAATCAAAAGACAAACTTGTAGAAAAATTGGGGTAACTAGATCTACCTAGTATGATCCCTTAATTTTTCTGCTGCAAATACAGCAAGCTCGTCCGCGAGGTTGTTGTGTTTGTTTGTGCTATGACCTTTTATCCATGTCCAGGTAATATTTAGCCATGCAGTAAGTTTTTCAAGTTCTGCCCAAAGATCTCTGTTTGCTTTGCGTTTCCATCCTTTGTTGAAAGTATTTATAATAAGACTGGAATCACTATATACAAAGAGATCCTTATCCTGGAGTTTATGCTTATGTAAAAATTCGAATGCTTTTATAATAGCCGTCATCTCCATGCGATTGTTTGTTGTGTCTATTTCATTTCCTGAAATATGCTTTTCCTTGCCGTTGTGAATAAGTACAGCTCCCCAACCGCCAGGTCCGGGATTTCCCAAGCAAGATCCGTCTGTGTAGATTTCGATTTTGTCTTTCATGATGTGCAGTTTAGCATGTAGGTTTATTGGGATGAAGATTAAAATAATACAACTTGGAAAGAATAAAGATGCCTACCTGGACGATGGGGTTGCGGATTTTGTTAAACGCTTGAGGAAATTTTGTGATTTGGAGATTGCTACCTTAAAAGATTTGAAACCGTCTAAAACTTTTTCGACTGAGCGTTGTGTGCAAGATGAGGGACAGATTATTCTGAAAGCTATCCCTGTGGGTAGTTTTGTGATAGCTTTGGATGAGAAAGGCAAAGAAATGAACTCAGTTGATTTTGCTGGTTTTCTAGGTGAAAAATTGGATGAAGGAAGAATGCTGACTTTTATAATTGGAGCTGCGTTTGGTTTGAGTGATGCGGTAAAACGGCGGGCAGATTTGAAATTATCATTTTCCAAAATGACTTTTACCCACCAAATGATACGTATATTTTTATTGGAGCAAATATGGCGTGGATTTTGTATTATCAAAGGAAAGGAGTATCATCATAAATAATGGGAAAACTTATTTTATTTGCAGGATTGATACTTGCTTCAGTGATTCTGAATCAGCTATATCAGGATGAACTTACTATCGATAAGGTAGCAAGCATGGTTATCATTGAACAAGAATATGACTTGCGCCAACTAATTATAGAGGAGGAGAAAAAGGTGTATTTTGACGAGGACCCTGATAGGAAGAGTTTGAAGGTTCTGGCTTTTGGCGATATGATGCTTGGTCGTTATGTGCGAACTCTTATGAACCGAAATGGCATGGAATATGTGTTTGAGGGGCTAGATTGGTCTGAGATGATTGATGGTTATGATGTGGTGCATGCCAATTTGGAAGGTCCAATAAAAGGAGAGGGGCGCAGTGGTGGGACTTCTATGGTTTTTGCTTTTAATCGTGATATAGGACAGTTTTTGAAAAATCATGGTTTCACTGTTGTTTCAACAGCTAATAATCATGCTTTGGATGCTGGTTGGGCAGGCAGAAATGAGACTATGGAAGTGCTGAGAGAATCTGATGTAGGTTTTTGTGGTCATCCTAGCGAAGCAGCTCCGGATATGGTTTATTTTTCTGAGGAAAATGGCGTAACTTTTGCTTTTGCTTGTTTTCAAGATATAACTTTTAAGATTAATAAAGAAGAAGTTGTTGATCTATTGCAAAAGATTGATACTGAAGTGGATTATGTTTTTGTATCAGTACATTGGGGATCTGAATATGGACATTCAGCTGGAAGAAGACAGGTGGAGCTGGGCCATGCTTTTGTTGATGCAGGTGCCGATTTTGTGATTGGTCATCATCCCCATGTTGTTCAGGAATTTGAAATTTATAATGGTGTACCAATTTTTTATTCACTTGGTAATTTTATTTTTGATCAGTACTGGGCTAAAAAGGTTCAGGAAGAACTGGCGATTGGTTTGAATTTTAGTGAAAATAGGCTTCAAATTGAGTTGATTCCTATGATAAGTGAAAGAAGTCAATCACGTTTGATGACAGAAAAGGAAAGAATGGAGTGGTTTGAAAGATTCATAAAATATGGTAAATATGATGAAGCGATGAAGGAAATGATAAGAAGTGGTGTTATATACTTGTAAGAAAATGGGCTCTGCATTATTATTGTTTTAAGAATTAACCTCCTTCCTCATGAAAATTCAATTCTGTGGTGCCGCTGGTGGTGTCACCGGTTCTAAGCATTTACTAAAGATAAACGGCAAACAGATCCTTTTGGATTGTGGGATGTTTCAAGGGAGACGAAAACAAGCTGATGAATGGAATCGGCATTTCTATTTTAAAGCTGATGAGATTGATGCTGTTATTCTTTCTCATGCTCATATTGATCATAGTGGGCTGTTGCCTCTTTTGGTGAAACGTGGTTTTAAAGGACCAATATTTTGTACTCATGCGACTAGAGATCTTTGCAATTATATGCTTTTGGATTCAGCTTATATACAAGAACGTGAGATTGAATGGTTGAGAAAAAAGAAGAAGTTTAAAGAAGCAAAAGAGCTAATTGAACCTATGTATAGCACTGAGGATGCGCTTGAAACTTTGAAACTGTTTCATGGTGTGAATTATGAACAGAAATTTTGGGTAGAAGAAGGTGTTAAAGCGACTTTTTATGATGCTGGGCATATACTTGGTTCTGCGTTGGTTTATTTGAATCTACATGATCAAAAAGATGATACTCGTACGCGAATGTGTTTTACTGGAGATCTTGGGAGACCTGGTCTTCCGATTTTACGTGATCCACAAAAAATACCAGCTTGCGATGTTCTTCTGACAGAAACGACTTATGGTAACCGTTTACATGCTAATCTAAAAACTGTGAGCGAAGATTTGGCTCATGTTATCAATGAAGTTGCTGAAAGAGGTGGTCGTTTGATAATCCCTGCTTTTGCTTTGGAAAGAGCACAGGAGGTTGTTTATCATATTAATTCGTTGAGAAAGAGAAATGCTATCCCTCAAATTCCTGTTTTTGTTGATAGTCCTTTGACTGGTAATTTGACTGAAGTTTTTAGGTCTCATCCTGAGTGTTTTGATAAAGAAATTTGTGAAGAATTTGTGAAACATGGTGATAATCCTTTTGGGTTTAGTAATATCCATTACACTAGAAGTGTTGAAGAATCTAAGGCTCTCAATGGTAAAAGTGGCCCTATGATTATAATTTCAGCATCTGGGATGTGTGAGTTTGGTCGTGTAGTGCATCATTTAAAAAATAATATAGAAGATGAACGAAATACGGTTTTGATAGTTGGTTATCAGGCGGAAAATACTTTAGGTAGAAAGCTGGTAAATGGTGATTCTCAGGTTAATATTTTTGGTGATCCATACAGAGTAAGAGCCAGTGTTTATGTTATGGATGCTTTTTCTGCTCACGCTGATAGAAGCGATCTTTTGACTTTTATAGATAGTATTGAAGATTTAAAAAAGATTTTCTTGGTACACGGCGAACCCACTCAATTGGAAGCTTTTAAGAAAGCTTTATCTGAAAATGATTATAATAATGTTTATGTGCCAACTCTGGGAGAAGAAGTTGAAGTTAAATTGTCTTAAGTAGCTAAAAGGTTATGAGTTTTGTGAGCTTTACGAGCTTATGTCGCAACGCAGAAGAGGATATTAGCGGCGAAATTTAATACTCATGAATATCAATCCAAACACAATGATCGCTCCTATTATAATCTGAGATCTTATATTTGATATTGGTATGTCTGTGAATGTTTTTTCTGTTGTGATTTTTTCTTTTATCATTTGGTTTAGTATATCTGAATCTTTTTTGTTTAAAGTTGTTGTTTTTACTTTATTTGGAGATTTTTCGTTTAGGTAGTCGAATATTGGGTCGGCGCCGTCTATGAATTTTTCGTTGTGCACAAGCAATGGTACGGCGCCGTTTTCGTAATTTAACGCGTCTGAAGTGCGAAGATAAAGTTCTAAATTGTCTTTGTTATTGTAGATTTCGTACTGTTTAATATTGAATTGTTGATAAAAATTGTTTTTTTCTAACTGAACTTCAAGTCTTTCGCAATGAGGACAATCATTACCCACAAATAACATCATTTCAGCAAATACTGTAGCAGAAAAAGTTATGCAACAAGTGATAGAAAAAATTAATGCTAGGATTATTTTTTGCATTTAAGTTGTCTTTTGAGAGGTTTGATAGCAACTATTGTCACAAATGTGGCAGCGAATGCCATAAATACTAATACTGAGAATAGATCTTGTCCTATGATACCTTTTTGGAATCCTATGGATATAATAATTAAATCCACCGCTCCCCTACTATTCATAGTTAATCCGATAATTAAGGCTTTTAATGGTTTAAATTTTTGAATTAAAGCCGCTACTCCTGAACCAATTAGTTTCCCAAAGAATGCAGTGAGAAAAAGTATAATAAATAATTGAGGCCGCTCTTTGATTGCACTAAAATCCAAGTAAAATGCTAAGCTGGTAAAAAATATTGGTCCCAAGAAACTATAACTCAGGCCATAAATGCGATCTTCAATTTTATCGAAAACTTTTTTTCCTACTCCCTGCTCACGTATAAATAAACCTGCTAAAAATGAGCCAATAATAATATGTAGACCTATAAATTCAGCAATTAAACCAAAACATAGTGCTAGTATAAGAGTAAGAGTGAAACCTTTGTTTGCAAATATTTTGCAAAAATATTTTTGAGTTTTGAGCCCACCTATAATAATTATTGCGAAGAATAATAATATTTTTATCAACATCACCCCTACAGTTTCAGCACTTATGCTACCAATTTCTATTAATTGAACTATAAGTGAGAAAGCGATCAAAATAATGATATCGCTAATAATAGCTGCAGCTAATACAGTGTGACCTAGCTTGGTGTTTTGTAGTTTATAGTCTTTTAGTATGCGAACAGATATAGCAATGGCTGTTGCGGAAATTGCTATAGCTACAAATAAAGACTCAGAAAGTGTGAAACCTAAGGCCTGAGTTACAAAGTATCCACCTATGAATGGTACCAAAACTCCTCCTATAGCAATGAGAATTGATTTGCGCGAGCCTTTTGCTAGTTCGTGAGGATCAGCCTCAAGCCCAGCGTGCAGCATCATAAAGAAGATACCAAGTTCAGCTAGAACTTTGATGCTTAGGTTGTCAGGATCTATAATACCTAATACCATGGGCCCTACTATGATTCCTCCTATAAGTTCACCAAAAATCAGAGGTAATGAAAGCATTCTGAAAACCTTTCCCATCACCCACACGATGACCATTAATATTAGCAAACTGTGAAAATCTTCCATGGTTGTTTTAGTATAGCAGTAATTATATGCGTTTTTCCAGTAAATCTATTATGAAATGTTGGATTCCAAAAAAACTTTGTTCGTATTCACTGGTGTCCGGGAAGTCGAGATTCGTGATTTTATGATATACAATTTGTATCAATTTAGTGAGTTGAGCTAGTTCTTGCGTATCTATTGTTAGACTTAAAGTTTTGATCTCATCTTTATGCGGTTCAATGAACTCTAGTACCCCCTGATTAACCGTATATTTACCTCTGAAACTGCGTGCATTTTCAACTAAAAGTTTATAAAAAATAAGCTGGTTTTTATGCTTCCAGGATTTAACTAATTCATAATCATACCTACCGTTCCAATCATACATTGCCTTACCCGTTTTATAATCAAATACTAGCATTTCATGAGTTTCGGGGTTTATGGTGATTTTATCGATTTTTCCTGTGATACTAGCGTTTCCTATCTGTACACCCTGATCACGGAAATCAAATTCTGAAATATCTTTTGGATTGAAATTGTCTTTTCTTTGTTCATAGAAATTACTTAACTGATCTTTGCCTTTCTCAAGTAATTTGTTGAAATCTTTTTTGTTTAAACGATGACGTTGTAGAGATTGCTGGAATTGATCCAATAGAAAATCTAATGTGGCGAGTTGTTCGTTGTGTTTCAAGTCTGTCTGTAATCGATGAAGTGCGTTATGAACAGCTGAACCATAGGCTGCTGGTGCAGACATCATCTGTGGGAATCTCAGAATATTGTTTTCTAAGAATTTCTGTGGGCCGCAGTTAGTAAGATCTAAGAAATTGTTGAGATGAGTTACGCTGAGTTGATAGTTTTGTACCAATGTTTTTAAAAGTTCATTTTCACTTGGTGTAGGTGTTATATGTCTAAGAATTTCAAATTGAGTTTCTATTAGTGATTCTGGAGTTTCTACTACAGTTAAATCTTTCTCCGGTTCTGATAAAAATCGTAATTTCACTTGTTCCTTACCAGTATGATTATGTTTGTGATGAGTAAGATAAAGATGGTTTTTAGCTCTTGTTAGCGCAACATAAAATAATCTCAGTTTGTCCTCCTCACTATCTTTTTCAGCAGATAGAGAAAGGTTTGATGGGAAACTGAGCTTATTTGGCATATGTCTTCCTATCCAACTGGAATCTTGGCAATTGACTACATATACGGTATCAAACTCTAGCCCTTTTGCTGAATGGGCAGTCAAAAGTTGTACAGCTTTTTCATTGTTTGCACTTGGACTAGTATATGTAAGTGGCAACCTATGTTTCTGATGCAATTCTACATAATCTAGAATGTCAGTGACTGTTAATATCGCAGTTCCCTTATGATTGCGAATTGCTTGAATAAAAGCCTGTAGACTAGTAAGAAAATCTAGATAATTTTGATCTGTATCTTTGAAGTAGTAGTTTCTATAGGGACTCGTGAATTCGTTGATCTCTTTGCTTCCAGTGATGTAGTCTATAATTTCTTCTGCAGTTTTTTCTTTAGCCTCTTGCTCCAAGTGTATGAAAAATTCGGCAAGTGGCTTCAATTCCGGCGTTTCTAACATGTGCTCTAACCAAAGTTTTTTTGATTTGTAAGACTCAGCAGATAGGCTCCAGACTGCTATACGATCCAGTCCCCAAAATTTATAACTCAATATTTCCGGAAGGTGTTGATCCTGAGTTGTATTTGTTATGAATTCAAGAATACTTAGTATCTGCTTTATATGCTGCTGTTCTAGTAAATTCTTTTTTCGT
Organism: uncultured Candidatus Peribacteria bacterium; assembly: GCA_964406295.1. GTDB lineage: Bacteria > Patescibacteriota > Gracilibacteria > UBA1369 > LOWO2-01-FULL-3 > CAYORB01. Next base: position 19,728 of record CAYORB010000018.1, read on the forward strand.
TCATAGCTTACCGGGATCTTGAAATAATCTAAAACTTTTGCCGCATGCTCAAGCTGGCGATGAGTTCTGGCTATGAGTGCGATTTCATTTTTGGGAGTTTTGTTCTTATCTATTTCCTTAGCGATCCAGATGAGCTCCTGTGTTGGGTCTTCGAAAGTTCTTTCAACTATATAACCGGCCTGTTCTGTTTTGGCCGCCTGTAGTTCTTTGCTTATGTTCGGAAGTATGTTTTCGAGACGCTCTTTTCCTTGTGTAATGATTGGACGTGTGAAGTCTAGTATTTCCTGAGTGGATCTGTAGTTTTTGTCTAGTACTACCACTGACGGGTCTCTGTATTTTTCATGAAATCCAAGGATGTTTTGGATGTTGGCGCCCTGAAATTTAAAGATTGCTTGGTCGTCGTCGCCAACAGCAAGAATATTTGGGCGACCTTCGTTTACGCTAGCATCGAGTAAACTATCTAAAAGTTTCATCTGTACACCATTAGTGTCCTGAAACTCATCTACAAGAATGTATAGATATTGTTCCTGTATGTTGTAGCGAAGTTCAGAATTCGCTTCGAGTGCAGCCGTGGTATCAAGGAGCATGTCTGAGAAATCAAAATAGCCTTTTCGATGGAGTTGGTCTTGATATTGCTGGTATATTGTCGCGAGGGCTTGAAGCTTTTCACTTTTATCTAAATCTTTGAGAATTGATTCTTTTTGCTGGTTTTTCTTGGTGAATTTTGTTTTCCATGCTGTGATTGGCTTGGTTGAAACTTTTGATCCAGCTGTGGCTTCTTGATATGCTTTGTTGAGAGAATCAAGGATTGTGTCTTTTAGAGATGAATCTGCTAGTTTATTTAGTTCGATTATTGCATCAGCAAAGATATGTAGTTTTTTTGCTGAAATTCT
>CAYORB010000019.1:0-20487 GCA_964406295.1 uncultured Candidatus Peribacteria bacterium
GATTCCAGTAAGAAATTTTTATCTGAAACATTACGTAAACGAGAAAAAACTTCAGAAGCATCTTCACATTTAATACTTATTTTATGCTCGCAAATCTTCATTTTCATCAAGGATTACTTTTATACCAGGCTCTCCATATTTTAGTTCTCTTGAACCACGACTAACAGTGCCAACACTAACTCCCAATTCTTGAGCCACTTCTCTCTGAGGCAAGCCTTTGTGTAGCAATTTAAAAATTTGCAAACGTCTAGAAATCTCATCTAAATCACTAGAGGTCAAAATATTGCTAAGAAAAGCTTTAGTCAATTCAGTGTCTTTCAATCTAACTATCAGCTCAGCTAATTGTGATACATATTCATCATTCATGGTGTTCTACTTTAATAGTACACCGATACACTATCATATCAATACAAAAAGTCAAGCAGCAAAAAAGCTCAGGGAATCTTCTACAATCCCAATAAATACTTCATAGCTTCATCCTTTTGCCTATCAAATTCTGCTTCAATATCAGCCTCAGTAAGTTCAACCACAATATGTGGCATAAGCCCAACCCCATTTATAGCTCTTTTGTCAGGAGTTAGCCATTTAGCTATAGTCAACCTTAGGCTGGATCCGTCATTAAAACTCTCAACTTCTTGCACACTTCCTTTACCAAAACTTTGTGTACCCATAGTTATGCCACGTTCATGATCTTCAATAGCACCAGCAAAAATTTCAGAAGCAGAAGCAGATCCTTCATTAATCAAAACCACTATAGGAACATGCAATAATTTTGGACTACCATTCACTTTTAGAATTTCATCCTCTTTTCCTCTTTCACGAATCACAACCGTTACACTATCAGATGGTAATAAATAAGAGAGCATATCAAGTGCCACATTTAGATAACCACCGCCATTAAAACGGAGATCAACAATCATACCTTTCGGTTCATCGAGTAACATTTCAGAAATAACTTTGGTAAATTCATCTATGGTTTTGTCATTAAATTGATTCACACCTAAGTACACAACTCCACCATCCAATTCTTCTACAATTATGCTTTCAAGATCAATGCTATCCCTTACAATAGAAACATCAAAAGAACTATTAAGATTTTCACGTAAAATACTTAGCGTAACAGTGGTGCCTTTTTCACCACGTATTTTCATAATAGCATCAAATAAAGTCATTTCAGCAGCCGACTCACCTTCAATTTCAACAATAATATCATTAGGTAAAAGACCAGCCTTTTCAGCAGGACTTTCTTTCAAAGGCGTTACTACTATTAAACGACCTTCCTCTACTGTCAATTCAGCGCCAATACCTTCCAATTCACCATCAAGACTAGCTGCAAATGCTTCAGTCATTTCAGGATCCATAAATACAGAGTAATTATCCCCCATACCACTAACCAGGCCTTCTATTGCAGAATAAATCATTTTTTGTCTATCAATGTCATCAATATCCACATATTTATTTTCAACCTCATTCCAAACAAGCCAAAAAAGATCCATATCAACATCATCACGAAGAAGTGGATTTGGAACAATATCATCCATATCAACTGCAATTTCACTTCTTGTATCATTCCATAATCCTAGAACTGTACCTTGCCAGCCAAGTACAAAGAAAAATATAGACAAGACAAAATACTTGAAAAATTTTCCACCCTGCTGTTCATTATAATAATTCTGCATACTTAAAAGATTTTACTAGACCTTTCTTAACGGCGCAACACTCAAGGCAAGTTTCTTTACACCAACCTTTGAATCTTCAAAAGCTATAGTCGCAACCCCACCTGTGATATCTACTACAATCCCATTACCAAAAACATTATGATGAACTCTATCGCCAACACCAAATTCAACATCTACACCTTCATTTAATTCAACTGGAATCGGTTTATCAATAATATCTTTAGCAATAAGACGGTTAGGTGCACCATGTCCACCAAAATTAGCCTCAACTAGATTTCCATCAATATCAGCCAGAAATTGAGAAGGTGCATTTGAACGTGAGTCACCATACAAAGTACGAGAACGTGCATGTAAAAGATATAGTGAATGCATTGCTCTAGTCATTGCCACGTACATAAGTCTACGTTCTTCTTCCAGCTGTTGAGGATCAAAAAGGCTACGGTTATGTGGAAAAATGCCCTCTTCTAATCCGGCTATAAACACATGTGGAAATTCCAATCCCTTAGCTGAATGTACAGTCATTAAAGTCACAGCATTATCAGCATTATCCAGGGTATCAATATCAGCAATTAAACTTACTTCTTCCAAGAAAATACTCAGAGAAATTCCTTTATCCAATTTATCATATTTCTGAGCAACGGTTATAAGTTCACGTATATTTTCAAGTCTAGCTTCACCTTCAACACTGCCATCATCTAAAAGTTTTTTATATCCACTAAGATCCAAAACATGTTTAATCATCCCTCCAGCAGAAAAACGAGTATTCAATTCTTGCAATTCTTTAATCAATTTAACAAACTTATCAATAGCCTCAGATTTAGTTCCTAAACCATCAATCTCATCAGCTAACAAAAGTGCATTCCAAAAAGAAATATTTGTTCTTGTAGCAAAAGATTGTATTACTTCTAATGTTTTCGCCCCTATTTTACGACTAGGATTATTTATTATTCTAAGCAAACTCACAGTGTCATTAGGATTTTGTACAACTCTCAAATAAGCCAAAATATCTTTAATTTCCTTTCTTTCATAAAACTTAACACCACCCACCAATCTATAAGGAACTCCATGTCGTATAAAAACTTCTTCAACCACACGTGACTGAGCATTTGTTCTATATAAAACTACAAAATCATTATAATGCGGTGTTTCTGATCCAATCAAAAGTTTGTTGATTTCTCTGGCAATAAGTTCTCCTTCATGTCTTTCATTATCAGCTAGCCAGTGTCTAATTTTATCTCCATCATCACGATTAGTCCATAATATTTTTTCTTTTCTTTGACGATTTTTCTCAATAATTTTATTTGAAGCATCTAGTATGATTTGCGTAGATCTATAATTTTGTTCCAAAACAACAACTTTAGCATCTGGATAATCTTTTTCAAAATCCATAATATTTTGAATAGTCGCACCTCGCCAACCGTAAATACTTTGGTCAACATCACCAATAACACAGAGATTCCCGTATTTCTTTGCTAACAAACGAATCAGTTCATATTGAGCTCTATTCGTATCCTGGTACTCGTCCACAGAAATATATTTAAATTTTTCTTGATACATATTTAAAACATCTGGATGTTCTTGAAACAATTGAACAGTTTTCATGATAATGTCATCAAAATCCAAAGCATTACTTCGCATTAGCTCTCTCTGATAACGTGGATAAATATCAGCTACTTTTTCTGAGAAAAAATCACTAGCAAAATTTCTATATTCTTCAGGCCCTATCAACTGATTTTTAGCATTAGAGATATGTCCCAAAACTGCTTTCGGATTTATTTTTTTAAGATCTAAACGCATATCATTCATTACTCTTTTCATCAAAACTTGTTGATCTGCAGTGTCATAAATAGCAAAAGAATTTTCATAATCAAGTAAGTGAATATTCTTACGCAAAATTCTTACACAAATAGAATGAAAAGTCCCAACAGTAGGTATATCATATGAACTACTTTGTCGCACTTCAGCCAAAGATAAAAGCCCACCAAATCCCTCTAACATCGCCATTGCATCTTTATGTTCCAAGAGCTTAACTATCCTTTCTTTCATTTCATTAGCTGCTTTATTTGTAAAAGTAACAGCCAAAACATTCCAAGGGCTAATTCCCATTTCTTTAATCATATAAGCGATCCTATGGGTAAGCGCTTTTGTTTTCCCCGAACCTGCACCAGCAATAACCAGCATGGCTCCCTCTATATTGGTAACAGCCTCAAGCTGTTTATCGTTTAGTCCTTGTAAAATTTCATTCATAGGACCAGAACTATATCAAACTTTTTAACTCTGCACCACCACTTGAGTTTCCCCAATATCAGTGAATCCAAATAGAAAACTAGCTTCTTGTGGAGCTACCCTGATACAACCATGACTTACGGGATTTCCAAGGTGACTAACCGCTTCATTCCATAAAGTATCATCAGTATATAGGGAAGTAGGAATAGGTAGACCTTGTCTTTGTAAACCTTTAATACGAGCTCTCAGTTGAGCAGAACCAAGACTTGGTAGAGCATGAATACCATATCCTGTAAATCCACGACCATTAATTCCAAGCATTTGGAATTTAGGCATAATATAATGTGGAGCTTTTCCACCGATTCTTACATCATTTTTCCCCCAAATCTTATGTGTTCCTGTCGGAGTTCTGTGTCCTGGACCACCTGTACTAACTCTAGTCGCAAGGATTTCTTCCTCACCAAGCTGAACAGACATTGTTTGATCAGATAGATCTACAACAACTTTCTTTTTTCCATTTAAATCAATCATGCTACTTACATTTCCAGTTCTACTGGCATATTGCATCTTTTTTCTTGAATTAACAGCACTATCTGTTGGATTACCAACAATCACATCAAAACCAAATTGAGCATTATCCATCCATGTAATGCCATCTACCATAGGAGTAAAATATTCCTTATATACCGCATTTTTTTCTCCTGCTTTCGCATAAAAAGTAAAGGAAGCAATTTCACCAGGATTCACTCTCATTTGATCCATCGCTACTCTATTTGCACTTTCCCATCCTTGAGCACCTTCATAGAAAAATTCACTATCTCTATCCCTTTCTTTATCTGTACCAAGAGACAGTTTTGGCCCTGAACACACACTTCTTTTCGCAAACCAGGGCATATTCCCTTTATTTTTCAGAAAAACTTTCACACGGAACTCTTCACCTGTTTCAACTTTAAGTTTTTTACGAATAGTAATAACTTCAGCATCATATATAGTTTGTTCTGGAAATTCAAAAGCACATACTTCTCTAGCTGCTTTTGGTTCTGCAATTCTTTTCAACTCTTCAGCAAAAACACCTTGAGTGAATAAAAGACCAACCATCAAGCTACATACAAAATAAGAACATAATTTACGAACAGACATATTTTTATATTTATTTTTATTTAAACTAATTATAACACCTTTTTACAGGTTTGGCAAATCAGCCTATTCTGACATTTTCTTTAATTCTTTCTCAAAACTAGCCAAATCTTTAAATTGTCTATATACAGAAGCAAAACGTATATAAGCCACTTCGTCAGTGTCTCTCAAGAAATCCATTATACCTTTACCAATAGCCTTGCTAGGAACTTCACGTCCCATAATTCCCCATTTTTCTTCTAAACCATCAATGCCCTTGCGAATCTGTTCTTCAGTCACTTTTCTTTTTTCACATGCAGTCCAAATTCCTTTCTCAACTTTTGATCTATCATAATTTTCTCTGGCACCATCTTTTTTAACTACAATAAAATTACTAGATTCAATACGTTCAAAAGTAGTAAACCTATGAGCGCAATTTTCACATTCACGTCTTCTACGTACAGCTTTATTCCCGTCAGTCTCACGAGAATCTAACACACGTGTATTGTTTTCACGACATTTTGGACAAATCATATGATTTGATTATATCTTTTTATATTCATTCAGCAAGAAACTATCTGTCATTCCGGCAATATAATCCTTGATTTGTATAGGAGTTATTTTTCCAGTGCCAGGAAATTTATTAGGGTTTTTATAATAATACTCAAATAATTCTTTTATCATTTTTTGTCCTTCTGAAACAGCAGCAACTACTTGGGGATGCATGTAAAAGTCATTATATAGAACCTGTCTAAGTTGTTTCATTATTTTTTTCATATCATCACTAAATTCCGCCAATAGACCGTGGAAATTTTTCACATCATTCACCGTTTTTATATTATTTTCGCTAATATTTTTCTTTGTTTGACTACAAAAATCTTCAATCATCATAGACATCATCACACTAATCACTCTTTCTCTATATTTTAGAACATCAATTTCATCACCGTATTTATTTTCAATTACAGTTCTCGCTTTTTTCCAAATAACAATATGATCCAGTGCTTCAATATTCAAAGCACCTAATCTCAAACCATCGTCAACATCATGATTCATATAAGCAATTTCATCAGCAACATTAACAATTTGTGCTTCAAGATTAGAAAATTGTTCAAACTTTTTACCTTCTTGATCATAAGCAGTTTGGTGTTTTATCAGCCCATCTATGGTTTCTATACTAAGGTTTAATCCATCAAAAATAGGGTATTCTTTTTCCAAAACTTCAACAATTCTTCTACTTTGTTCATTATGTTCAAAGCTTTCACCAAAACATTGCATAACTTGATTCAAAGCATCCTGGCCAGCATGACCAAAAGGCGTATGTCCTAGATCATGAGCTAAAGCAATGGCTTCACAGAGATCCTCATTTATATGTAAACGCCTGGCTAAATCTCTGGCAATTTGGGCCACTTCCATACTGTGAGTTAAACGAGTACGGTAATGATCTCCAGAACCTGAAACTAGAACTTGAGTTTTTCTATCTAGCCTTCTAAAAGCCTTAGAATGCAGGATTCTATCCCTGTCGCGCTGAAAAGGAGGTCTGTCATCATCAAATTGTTCAAGAAACTTACGTCCCTGACTGGCTTCGTCCTTAATTGCATAATCTGCTAAATCACTCATCATAGTTGAAAAACATTGGTCATTATGATATAATAACGAGAAATATAAAACAATAAATTATGACACAAATTCAACAACAAACAGCAGCAGTACAAGTTATAGAAAAGAAATCGAATCTTTCTCCTTCAGCACAAGAATGTATGAAAAGGTTGCCAAATTTAACTAAAGCTTTGAGATCATCTGAATTAGTGACAAAAGCAAATGAAGTAATGAACCAGAATCCTGGTATGAGTTATGGTGATGTAATTGATACTATTCTTGAATTTGATGAAGTCAATGGTCAGTGTGTAAACAAGGCACTTGATAATGGTGATAAAAAAGGTGAGATTATTTTAAATAATTACACCAGAAAATGTACTGCCGCAATCAAAAAAGCAGGAGAATACGCTAGACCTATTGAGACTCAAGAAACAGATATTTTCGTTGTAGAAATTGTTAGTATTGAAGCAGGAAGAACTCTGGATGTAGAGAAAGCTGTTGAGGAATTGACAGGTTATGACAGAACTGAGTCTAAAATGATTTTAAAATCTTTGCCTGCTGTTATAGAAGTAGGTTTGGAAAAAACTGAAGCCGATGAAATAGCAAATACTCTTATTGCAGCCGGTGCTGTACCAAGAGTCGAAGCTAGAGGATAGTTTTTAAACTTTCACATACTAGTCTTTAGGGATATGATGAAAGGGCTATGAAACTCTCTCATTACATTAGGAAATTTTTGGAATATTGTGAGATCACCAAGAATAGATCTCCAAAAACTTTAGAGAATTACAATCATTATCTAAAACGTTTTCAAGATTTTTTAAATAAAGACCCTGAACCTAAAGATATAAATCTTCAGATAATAGAAGATTATCGGCTTTTTCTTAACAGATTTTCTGATGCAAAGGGAAATGATTTAAGTATAAAAACTCAGAATTATCACATAATAGCACTTAGGGCGTTTCTGAAATATTTGATTAAAAATGATATTGAAACTTTATCTCCAGAAAAAATCGAACTAGCCAAAATCCCAGAAAGAACTGTAGAGGTGCTTTCCAGAGACGAATTGGATAGATTATTTTTAGCAGTTGATCAAAGCAAGAAAACTGGGCCTCGCGATATCGCTATTCTTGAGACCTTATATTCAACCGGATTACGTGTCAGCGAACTAGTAAATCTTGACCGGGATAAAGTTGATCTCAAAAGAAGAGAGTTTATGATCAGGGGGAAGGGCCGAAAACCGCGCATCGTTTTTTTATCGAAAAAGGCGGCCCAACGCATAGAAATATATCTCAAAACTCGCGACGACAATCACGCTCCACTTTTTATAAACAATCTTAAAGGAGAAATTCTTGATGACGAGAAACGCAGACTTAGTACAGTGAGTGTGCAAGCTTTAGTACGTAAATGCGCACTTAAAGCAGGGATTATCAAGAAAGTTACACCTCACACACTTAGACATAGTTATGCCACAGAATTATTGATAAATGGTGCTGATATACGTTCAGTGCAGGAGATGTTGGGGCATAGTTCTATAACCACAACTCAAATTTACACACATTTAAGTGATAAAAAACTCAGAGAGATACATGAAAAGTTCCATAAATAGGAAGTCATTGCCCAGTAATATAAATAACTGCTACAATGATCAACAGTTATTTACTCATCCCTATGATCACTTTAAAAAACGTTACAAAGAAATATAGAAAACATAAGGTTCTAAATGATATTTCTCTTACTGTGAAAGAAGGGGAGTTTGTGTCTATAATAGGTGGTTCAGGTGCAGGTAAGAGTACTTTATTGCATGCACTCATAGGCGCTGAACAGATAAATAGTGGTAGTATTAAGGTTGATGGAGAGGAGTTGAGAGAATTATCATCAAGTGAAACACAGGCATATAGGCGAAAAATTGGTATAGTTTTTCAGGATTATAAACTTCTGACAAAGAAAACAGTTTTCGAAAATATAGCTTTCGCTTTGGAGGTGGCTGGGTATGGAAAAGCCTTTATAAGACAAAGAACTACAGCGGTATTAAAATTGACAGGATTAGAGGAACATAGAAATCATTTTCCTAGACAACTTTCAGGTGGTGAGAGACAGAGGACAGCTATAGCTAGGGCTTTAGTACATGCACCAGAATTGTTATTTGCAGACGAACCTACTGGTAATTTAGATCCAGAAAACACTATGGCGTTAGCGAAATTATTCAAAAAGATTAATGATAGTGGTACAACAGTAATTCTTTCTACTCACAGCAAAGAAATTGTAAATTACGTAAAAAAGCGAGTAATCACACTTGACAATGGCAAGGTGATAAGCGATAAAAAGAATGCGATTTATCAATAATCTTTCATCATGACAAGTTATAAAGAAGCTGGAGTCGATATTGACCTCGGTGATAAATGTTCACGAATAGCATATAAAGCAGCGATGAATACTTTCAAAGGACGTGAAGGAATGATAGGTGAAGCTGTAAAAGATGAAGGAGGATTTTCAGGACTTTTGGATATGGGAGATTTTTATTTAGTACAAAATGATGATGGTGTTGGTACAAAAATCCAGATCGCAGAAACCATAGGGAAGTATGACACTCTTGGATATGATCTTTTGGCAATGGTGGTCGATGACGCAGTTTGTATGGGCGCAGAGCCGATTTCAGTGACTAATACATTAGATGTAGATAAGGTTAATGAGGAGAAGATTGCAGGACTTATGGCAGGACTGGAAAAAGCGGCACTTGAACATAAGATTGTAATTCCTGGAGGAGAGATTGCTGAATTGGGAAATGCTGTAAATGGTTATCTATGGAACGCAACAGGAGTTGGTGTTGTATCAAAAGATAAATTGATAAACGGTAAAGAAATACAGGCTGGCGACAAAATCATAGGCCTAAAATCGGATGGTTTCCGTTCAAACGGTTTTTCTTTAGTTAGACATATTCTAAAAGAGAAATTTGGCGAAGATTGGGTGAATGAGCCATACGACGAAACCCAGACCTGGGGCGAAATAACTCTAACTCCATCAAAAATATATTCTAGCGCCATAATGGATCTGCACGGCCGACATGGAGACGCAGCAAAAGCAGAGCTGAAAGCGGTAGTACACGTGACAGGTGGTGGGATTCAAGGAAACCTTGAACGTATAATGAAACACCACGAAGGGCTAAAGGCAGAGCTGCACAACCTCCCAGAACCACATGAGGTTATGAAACGTTTAATAGAACTTGGCAATGTCAGTGAAGAAGAAGCCTATAAAACATGGAACATGGGCGTAGGAATGATTTTGATCTCAAACGACGCAGACCAAATCGCTAACATATGCGGCCGACACGGGGTAGAGACTACAGTTATTGGACAGGTAGTAGCATAACTTATTCCCAAGTAGTTAGTAGTATTACACTAAAAGAATCTTCACATGTTTGGAATCCAACTCTTGTATATGGGCTCTCAACACATAACGTAAGGCCAGACCCTCTCGGTTCTTGATGTTCTGTTGTATACATTAAGGTTTCGGTAGCTTGAAGTTTTTCAATCAATTCACATGGCACTGGTGTAGGTTGGGAAATTACAGTTAACCATCCTTTTTCTCCTATGTTGAACTCAATATCTACACTCCCTTCTTCACAAAAATGAGTACCATGTTCTATAGCATTTACAACCATTTCTTTAAATATTTCAATATATGAAAGTAGTTCATCCAGTGACGGCTTATGTCTTTCATCGTCCTTTATAGATGAATTGAATAATATATTTAAAGGTCGAACAACTGAGCGAGTTATTTCTAACATTCTCATTTGGCAGACATCCACTTCTTGTTCAGATGCAAAGTTCCAGCTATGAAAACTAATCCCTGCTAACGGACCTCCACCTTGATAAATTTTGTCTTCTTTATAAAGTGGAGGAAAAAAATCACGAGCTTCCTTTATTGCCTGTGTGACTGGTGTTTGATCTGTTATTTCAACACTAGAAGATTCAGTTAAATGTCCAATCTCATCCAATCCACTATCTTTTGTCAGATTTAAGTCTATCAAAATGGTTTATTTATAAAGTTAAGAAAATATTCTAGTATAATTTGTAATTTTGTACAAATGTACTTTTCTAGCCTCTAGAGAAAAAAAAGACTCTGCAAGTAGCTTTTTGTCTTAAACCTTTAAGACTCACAAGGGGTTTTTATGATAAAATTCAAGCCATAACAACTCACTAAGCTTCTTTGTTTAAGAAAAATAGTGAGTGCCTTAAACATCTTTGACATTTCAAAGAAAAGATATATTCTTCCACTCCAAATTTAATATATATAATGCAAATTTCACCTGAAATTGAAGAGGCAGCCATAGATGTAATTAGGGATAGCGCTGCTGGAATAGATGAGGTCTTACTATCAGATGCACTGCAACAAAATCCAGACGCAGTTCTTCAAATAATCCAATATCTTTTATATGCAGCTAAAATTAATGCTAAAATAGAAATAAAGCAAGGAGAGACAGGCAGTAAAGCTTTAGCTGCGATACAAGAATCTGATATTTCCATGAATCCAAACACAGATCCAGATTCAGATGAAATAAAGGCAAGCCCTGAAGAGAAAAGTGAAATTTTAGGAAAATTGGAAAAGAGATTTATGGAACGAACAAAAGGACGAAAGAGGACACATGATTGGCCAAAAATTGAAAATACTCTTTCTGAGGTGAGTGATACAGATATGTTAAGCCTTATAAAAATGGAACAAGAAGGTCATTGTCCTACCATTTTTAAATGTGATAAACATGGTTTTTCTATTGCTACTGGTACTAAAGAAACTCCAGAAAATACAAGAAATTGCACCTATACTGGACAAGAATCAATTGGACTTTGTTGTATTGCAGGGGATTGTGCACCATCTGCAGTAGAAATGGCTAGAGAAATGGGTGTTACTTTGATGACAGCTAAGCAATATAGAGCTTTCATTAAAACTGGAGAATACGACATAGAAGGATACACCTTATTACAAAGCAGTGGTGATGATATTTTATGTATTGGTAATAGAAATCGTGTGTATTTTACCAATAAAGGACCTAATGCAGATAGAGGATGGCGTGGTATTAAAGAATTCCATTGGGCAGAATAAATAGGGCTCACTAAATGAAATTTTACAAAAATTTTAACAAAATTTAACAAAAATTTAATCTTCACATGCTAAAACTGAAGCATGCTTAGACAAGGTTATATTACAAAAAATCAGTTCCCGAATTTGTTGAAACAGATTTATAAACCACCAGAAAAACTTTACTATAGGGGAGATATTGAAGCCTTGGAAAAGACTTGCGTTAGCGTAGTAGGCACGAGGAAAATGAGCGACTACGGCGAAGAAATGACGCAAAAAATTATAGAAGAATTAGCTAGTATAGACATAGCTATAGTATCAGGGCTAGCAAAAGGAATAGATAGCATTGCACACAAAATAGCCTTAGAAAACGGTTTAACAACCATTGCAGTACTTGGCAGCGGAATAGACAATATATATCCTACTCAAAACATAGGACTTGCGAGAGAAATAGAACAAGAAGGTGGTCTAATACTTTCAGAATACCCTGATAACGAGCCTCCAATAGCGCATCATTTCCCTCAACGCAATCGCATAGTTTCAGCTCTTTCTGTTGCTACTATAGTCATTGAGGCGCCGGAAAAGTCAGGCGCACTTATAACCGCTCGCTTCGCACTTGAGCAGGGCAGAGAAATATTCGCCTTACCAGGAGACATAGACAGAGAAAACAGTATGGGACCATTACGCTTGCTCCAAAACGGCGGCGCCTACCCAATCTCATCTGGCAACGATATACTTGTTTTACTTGAAAAACAGCCACATCTTTTCAAACCAAAGCCTATGTATCAGAGTGAAATACTCCCATATAATCTATGTCAAAAAGAAGAATTAGTATTCAAAAGCATAGCTAAACGTAGTGGTACAAGCTTGGAAAAAATTCAACAAAAAACCAAACTTCCAATCCAACAGATACTATCAATTATTTCGATTCTAGAAATTAATGGTTTAATAAAAACAATAGACAACAAATACAAACGTATAGTGTAATTTATGAGATTTTACGTAACATTTGTCACACGATAAACTTCTTCTAAAGTTGTTAAACCTTTTGCAACTTTGATAAAACCATCTTCTCTCATAGTAATAATTCCGTCCTTTCTCGCAGCTGCAATTAGATCAACAGAACTGCTGTTATTCATAATTAAACGTTTCATTTCAGCTGTCACTGTAACAACTTCTGCTATAACAAGTCGTCCTTTATAACCGGTATTGCTACATTTTTCACAACCATGAATTTTTGGAATTTCTGTAGGTATTTCAACCGCAGCTCCTGGATTTATAGCTTTCAGATTATTGATAACCTTCTCAAATTCTTTTTTTTCACAATCACTTGGGGCTTCTTTTGTTCCACAATTAGCACAGAGTTTACGAACCAAGCGTTGTGCAACAATAGTATCAAGAGCAGGTGCGATCATAAACGGAGGCAATCCCATATTAATCAACCTAGGTATCGTTTCAAGAGCAGAGTTAGTATGTAAAGAGCTTAATAATATGTGACCGGTAAGAGCAGCTTGAGCACCGGTTTCAGCAGTTTCAAGATCACGGATTTCACCGAGCATAACCAAGTCAGGATCCTGTCTCAGTACAGTCCTCAATCCTGCAGCAAAAGTATATCCACGTTTTTCATTAATTTGACTCTGGGTTATACCCTCAAGATGGTATTCGACGGGATCTTCCAAAGTGATTACCTTATTTTCGGCATTATTCATCATACTCAATAAGGAGTAAAGAGTTGTAGTTTTACCACTACCAGTAGGACCAGTTGATAAAATCATTCCATGAGAAATTTTCGTAGCTTTTTGCAATTTTATTAACGAAATACCTTCAAATCCAAGTTCTTCTAAGGTAAGAGCTCGTTCTGGACTAATCAAAAATCTGCATACAAAGGATTCACCATAAGGTGTAGGAATAGAAGACACGCGAACTGCAATTTTTTTCTTATTAAACTCAAAAGTATAACGTCCATCTTGAGGAATTGAATCTACATTTAACTGCATTTTAGCCTCATATTTCATCTGATTTACTATGTTGCGATAAACATCTGGTTTCAATTCAAAAACTTTATGTAAAACTCCATCTATTCTAAAACGCACAACAATTTTATGTTCTTCAGGTTCATAATGAACATCAGATGCATTAGTTTTCATAGCACCGATATTCAAGAGATTTAAACCTTGCTCAGCTGTTACACCTTCAATTTTTTTTGCAAAATCAACCAAGTTTTCTATTTCCTTTTCATAAGTTTCAATAGATCCTTCAGAAACAGTTTTCACAAGTTCAATTTTCCTATATTTTTGAGTTTTATCATAGATATTCAAAGCATCATCAATTCCAGCACTTGAAACTAGACTAATATCTACATTAAATCCATCTTTTTTAAGTTTTTCAATTATGGCTGTAATTTCAGGGGTATCAGGTTTTTCTACAGCTAATCTGATTTTCTTACCAATTCTAAAAAACACAATTGCTCGTGCATTTTTAGAGCTTTCAATATCAACTAACTTCAAGAAATCTGGATTAAGAGGCGTTTTACCTAAATCAAGATAAGAGATATTAAGAGCTTTAGCCTGTTTCATTGTAGATTTTTCCTGGAATTCTCTATTAATATGAGAAATATTACCTGAAGAAGAAACTTGGGATTCGTTTAATTTTGATGCAATTACTTTGCCATTTGAGGTATCGTTTGTAATCCCACCATCCGCAGGGGAGGCATCAGCAATAGCAGTCTCCGTACTGCCATTTATTCCAGTAGCTTCACCGGTTTCAATTCCATCCTTGGACTTTCCATCCACAGCAGTAGAAACCGGTTCATCACCAGAATTCTTCTGATCTTGCGTTAGTGCTTTATAATCTATTTCAGTCATTTAAATTTAGAGTCAAACCATCTCAAAATTATACCAGAAAATAGCTTAAAAAACCAGAAATAAAGACATTATAAGTCACTACCCCCACATAGATCTCAGCTAATATCATAATAAATATACAAACTAACAGAAAAAACGCCTTGTCCCAAAACAGAACAAGACGTTTTATCAGTGCACATTATTCACAAACCAAAAATTATTTTGACTTTTTAACAGCTGCAGCAATTTCTTTTGCCCCCTCTTCATCAATGCCATCAACTTCAGATAAATCTTTAGAGGAAAGCCCTTTTAATTGCTCAACAAGGTTTAAATTAGCTTCTTGTAGTGCAATAACTAAGCTTTCATTAATTCCAAGTTGATCAACAGTTTTAGCCTCAATTTTTTCTTCTTCAACAGCCTTAGCTTTTGCTTCTGGGCTTCCTTCATAATCACTTATATCCATAATATCTATTTCCCAACCTGTTAAGATTGAAGCTAATCGTACATTTTGTCCTTGTTTTCCAATTGCGAGAGGTCTTTGATCAGGTTGTACATAAACAGCAGCTCTCCTCATTTTTTCATCAAGCTTGATTACAGTAGTTTTCGCAGGTGCAAGAGCAGTTTTAATATAATCTTCCATATTATCTGACCATTGAATAATATCAATTCTTTCACCACTTAATTCTTCCATAATATTTTGTACACGCACACCTTTTTGACCTACGCATGATCCAATTGGATCAATTTTTTCATCGCTAGAAAATACTGCCACTTTACATCTAACACCTGGATCTCTGGCAATTGATTTAATTTCAACTAAACCAGATTTAATTTCAGGAATTTCAAGTTCTAAAAGTTTACGAACTAAGTTTTTATGAGTACGAGAAATCAATAACTCAGGACCTTTTGTTGTCTTTGTAACTTTATCAAGATACAGCTTGATCCTTTGACCAGAGTAATACTTTTCTCCACGAATTTGTTGGTCAAAAGGTAGATGAGTAGTAATTTTATCATCTAAATTAAGATAAACACTATTACCATCAACTCTATGTACAATCGCATTAATTAACTCATTTTCCCTGTCCTTAAAAGTGTCATACATTACATCTCTTTCCGCTTCCTGTATCCTTTGAATTATAACTTGTTTTGCCGCTTGAGCTGCTATGCGACCATAGTTAGTAGGTGTTACATCAATTTTAATTTCATCACCTATTTTAGCCTTTTTATCATATTTTTTAGCATCAGCTGGTAAAATTTCCGTATCTTCTTCTTCAATTTTTTCAACTACAGTCATAATTTGATAAACAGTTGCTAAACCTGAATTTGAATCAAGTTCAATATCAATATTTTGATCTTTTGTACCGTAATCTTTTCGGTAAGCAGCTCTCAAAGCAGCTTGAATTGTTTCAATAACTCTTTCTTTTGAGATATTTTTTTCATCGCAGAGTTGGCTAATTGCTGCAAAAAATGGTGTTTGCATTTGATAAAATTAAAAAAGTAAAAACGCAGAACCTAAAAATAGATTCCACTCAACTAACTAAGATTGTACCAGTGGTTTATGGTTTTGTAAACAATATCTGATTGAAAACCTTTACTGGCCAAATAACGAGCAGCTTTACTTTTTTTTTAAAAAGCAGATTTTCCTTTCCATTTTTTTTCTCTATTTTTCAAAAGGTCTATTGCTATATTCATTTCATCAATTTCATTATTTTTGAAATATTCCTCAACCAAGTGAGCATCCACCCCCTTTTTACTAAGTTCATTTTTAATCATAAATTTACCTCTTGGTTTAAACCTAAGCCTGTCTGAAATATAGTCATTTGTATATTGTTTATCATCCAAATATTTCAATTCAAACAGGCGGTCTAATACACTTGCAATCAATTCTTTATTCTCTATCTCTCTTTTAGCTAAGAATTGTACAAGTTTGTTTTCAATTTCAGAACTTGTATATCGCTTTTTAGCAAGTAAACGAAAGGAATAGTCTATCAATTTTTGATAGAGATCTTGATTCATAATTATTTAGATTTTGCTGCTAATAATTTTTCAGAAAGTTTTGCAATTTCTTTTTGAGATCCAAATACAAGTGTATTTACATCTTTTTCAATTGCTTTAGTAATCTTAGTATTCTCAATTAAGAAATTTTTTACATTTTCTCTACCTTGCCCCAATCTGGTATCACCATAACTATAAAATGCACCTGCCTTACGAGTTACATTATATTTTACAGCCAAATCTAGTAAATCTCCCTCAAATGAAATTCCTTTATTATACATAATATCAAATTCAGCAATTTTAAACGGAGGTGCAATCTTATTTTTAACAATTTTAACCTTTACCCTTTGTCCAACCATTTGTTTTTCTACATCACTTGCATCTTCTATTTTGCCTCTTGAGCGAATATCCATTCTAACAGAAGAATAAAACTTCAAAGCTTGCCCACCTGTAGTTGTTTCTGGATTACCAAACATAACTCCAATCTTCATTCTTAATTGATTAAGGAAGATAACAGTTGTTTTGCTCTTTGAGACTATAGCGGTTAGTTTTCTAAGAGCTTGACTCATAAGTCTAGCTTGTAAACCCATATGTGAATCCCCCATATCTCCATCTATTTCAGCTCTCGGAGTCAACGCAGCTACCGAATCTATGATAATTACATCAAGTGAATTACTCCTTACTAAAGTTTCAACAATTTCCAATGCTTGTTCACCACTATCTGGTTGAGATAAAATTAATTCATCAATATTAACACCAATTTTCTTGGCATATTCAGGATCTAAAGCATGCTCTGCATCTACAAAGGCTACTGTTCCACCATCCTTTTGAGCTTCAGCTAAAATATGTAAACTCAAAGTGGTTTTTCCTGAACTTTCAGGTCCATAAATTTCAACAATCCTCCCTCTGGGAACTCCGCCACCTAAAGCAATATCTAGAGACATTGCACCAGTTGAAATCGTTTCAATAGGTGCTTTGGTAACATTTCCCATTTTCATAACAGCCCCCTTACCAAAGTTTTTTTCAATCTGTGCCATAGCAAGTTCAATTGCCTTATTTTTTTCCACATTCTTATTCATAATTTTTGAGTTAAATAATTAGGTGAATCCAGTATAGGTGAGGACATCCTCACCGTCAATAGTATTTAATTTATTTCATTAAAATAGCAATAACAAAACCATTTATAACACGGAAAGATTAAGTTTTTATTAAATTTTTCTAAATTCTGCTCAATTAAAACAATAGGTTCGTATAAGCAAAACTTACTAACAAAACCAAAAAATATATGTAATTATTTATCCAATTTTTTTGCTTCTTGTTCTCTTTTAGCTTCTTTTGCCTTTTGCTTTGCTTTTTCTTCTAAACGGAAGAAGCCATTTACACTTTTTGTAGTACCAAATGCTACATTTTTAGTGCCACATTTTTTACAAGTATAAACATACTTTCGCCCAACTTGATTTGTGTCTACTAATTCTTCGCAATCCTTACAATAAAAAACTATAGCTGATCCATCTTTTTTTTCTTCAATTTTTGCTTCTTCACTCATCTAATTTCATTAGTATTATTTGTATATTTTTCGTGTTCTGCCATCGCATCTTCTACAGTACGTTCATTTATAGGTTGAAAGTTTGATTCTCTTTCCCCCATATCAAAATCTATAACAGGTTCATCGATATTTACACTCTGAGTAAATTTAACACGTGTATTTCGGCTTGCAATTGACGATAACAATGATAAGCCAACACCAAAAAAAGCAATCATCATTCCAAAACCAATTGTTTTCTCAGCAATACTGATTCCAAATTTTGGATGAAAATAAACTGAGTTTGTTAATATAAGCATTGCAATCGAAATTATTGAACCAAACATATGAAAAGTGCCTTCTTGCATAGGTAACCTAGTTTCACCATGCCCCATGACTTGTTTCATGATAATTGCAAATGAAGTTATCGCTGAAATCAGAACAATAAATCCTGTTAAATACAAAGGACCGGTAATACCAAGAAAAGTATCACCTACATTAAAACGATCAATATCTGAATACCAAGGCAAAAAGACAGAAAGTGAAGTTAATCCTGAACCAATAAGCAACATCTTCTTTCCAAAAGATAGATTTTTAAGACTGGTTTTGAATCGACTATCCATGCATCAAGAATAGCTTAAATATTAGGAATGTAAAGAGTCTCAAGAAATTTTCACTTTGATTGTTGTATATAATAGTTTTTGAATAAAATTCCAGAATGCTATACTACAGTCATGAAGATAGCAATAGATCTCAGGTCAGCAGAAGGAAATAGAACTGGTAAGGGGCAATATGCTTTTCATCTCTGTAAAAGTCTTCTTGAGTTAGACAAAGTCAATGAATACACAATATATTCCAAAGGAAAAATATACGGTTTTGATAACTTTTCAAATGTAGAACTCAAGCAAATTTCAGGTGCTGGTATTTTTTGGCATCACAAAGTTGCTAAAGATATAGCCAAGAACAATATAGAGTTATTTTGGGGGCCAAGTTCGTATATAACTCCAATTTTTATCAAGAAACCCACTCACGTTATCATTACTGTGCACGATCTTGTAGCATTTCTCTATCCAAACAACCATAACAAAAAAGCGACAATACTAGAGCGCCTTTTTCTGAAACGTGCAGTACAACGCGCAGATCACATTATAACAGTTTCACAAAACACAAAAAAAGATCTAATCAGCACATTTCCACATTCACAAGATAAAACTTCCGTTGTGTATTGTGCAGCCAATTCTTTGTACAGGCCCATCGAGCGGGGAAGTTTGGATACATTCATGAAAAAAAGAGATATTCCTAAAAATTTCTTCCTAGCTATTAGTACAATTCAACCAAGAAAAAACTATATAAATCTAATAAGAGCTCTTGCTGAAGTTTACAAAAAACATCATAAAATTCATCTTGTAATAGTGGGAGGTGAAGGATGGCAATACAAAGAAGTCTATGCGGAAATAGTACGTTACAAGCTTGATGAATATGTTCATATTTTAGGATATTTACCAGAAAAGGATATTCAAAATTTATATAATTTGGCACAGGCTTTAGTTTTCCCGTCTTTTTATGAAGGTTTTGGAATACCAGCGCTTGAAGCGATGCAGTCTGCTTGCCCTGTAATAGCTTCAAATACTTCATCATTACCAGAAGTGGTAGGGGAGGCTGCGCTTAGTATAAATCCCACAAAAGTATCAGAATTAGCCTATGCTATGATAAAAGTCCTTCAAAACCCAAAACTACAAACAAAGCTCTCGGCCGCCGGCCTTTCCCAAGCAAAAAAATTCACTTGGAAAAAAAGTGCAGAAAAACTCTTAACTATCATAAAATCAAACTTATGAAAAAAGCTAAAAAACGTTCAATCAACAAGGTAGGTATTATAGCCAAACGAAACATAGATCAGAATCCTGAGCATATTAAATGCCTAAAACGTTTAGTGAAATTTCTGAAAGACAATAAAAAAGAAATAATTTTTGACAGCAATTCAGCAAAAATATTTAAAAAAGAGGAAGGACATCACAAAACAACACTTCTTAAAAAAGCAGATCTTGTTTTAACACTTGGTGGAGATGGTACTCTTTTGAAAACTGCACGTCGTTTATCTCGCAGAATTGTATATATTCTTGGAGTAAATTTTGGTAATTTAGGTTTTTTAACAGAGACTGATCCTAGTCGCATAAAAGAGACGTTAAATGATATTTTTGAAGGTAAATATACTTTGGATAGGCGCTCATTGCTTCGTGTGACTGTTTATAGAGGGAAGGAAAAATTAGAAACATATCTTGCACTGAATGATGCTGTTGTAAATCAAGGAGTTTTCGCTCGTTTAATAGAACTGGATTTAGAATTGGATGCGAGGAAAGTAGTACGTTTCAAAGCCGACGGTATGATTGTAGCGACTCCAACAGGATCAACCGCTCATTCCCTGTCCGCAGGTGGC
>CAYORB010000020.1:0-12839 GCA_964406295.1 uncultured Candidatus Peribacteria bacterium
TTGGTAATTTTGGTTCAGAAAATCGTCTCGATTATACAGTGATGGGGGATACTGTAAACACTGCATCTAGATTGGAAAGTTCAGCAAATAAAACATACGGAACTATCCTTTGTGTAGCTGGCGGTAAATCGGATAAAGTTGTTCTTAGAGAATTGGATAATGTACTGCTACCAGGTAAAAAAGAGCCAGTTCAGATTTTTGAATTAATATGTATGGCAGACAAATGTGACGAAGGAACAAGAAAGTTGCTTAATATTTATGCTCAAGGTTTAGCCTTATATCGCGCTCACGACTGGGCATCTGCAATCAAAACATTCCAACTAATTCCAAACGATCCTCCAGCCAAAGTGATGCTGGCCAGATGCCAACAACTCCAAGCAGGTCAGACAGTCCCAGGTTTAGATGGAAATATGGTGTTTAGTATTGCTCATAAGTAATGTGATCCCCGGGGATTACATATGATTTATGATTCAGCCTGGACGAAAATCTCTCCCCGGGGAGAGCAGCTTGCGTACACCGTGTTGTCCGCAGAGATAAGCCAAATCCACACAATTGAATGAGCATCATCCCCGGGGATGAGTGCTATTTCATTGTATATTCCTACTGCAATTTTTTAGTACCAATATCTTTCAAATACTTCGCATTTTTCGGAGAAACAATACTTTCTCCAGTTTTTTGTTCAATTTCTTTTCGTGCTGTTCCTGCCACATGACCACCTTGTTTGGCGATTTGTTTACTTTGATAGAAATTTCATTCGTTGTCGCTTCAGCAAGCATATTCAAAATCAATTCAAGATTGGTCATGTTATCTCGTAAATTCTCTTTTTTAAGACCTTTCAATTTTTTGTATGATTTTATAGATTCTCCAGACCACGCTTTTGTGATTTCATCGGTCAAAATAGCAAATTCTAAACCTTCTTTTACACCTCTTTCTTTCCATTCATCTGTTAGTTCTTTACGAACTTCGATAGTCTTAAGCCTTTGATTAATCCATTCTTTTGAATATCCTTTTTGCAGATAGGTCTGCATTGCCCTGTCAAAAGAAAGTTCTGGATCTTCGGTCTCTTCGATTCGCTCGTATCCGACTTTTGCAAGCCAGACTTTTAAGGGCTCCGCTTTTGGAGAGGGGACAGATTGGACAAGCCTCAAAAGTGCTTCCGTATCGGCTACATCTGTAAGATATTTTTTGCCGTCAGAAGCCATTAGTTTCAGTTGTACGATTTTTTCGTACACCTCACTTCCTTCTTTTTTTAGCTTACTTTTTAGGTCACTCCAATATCGCTTTGGAATTGTAGAATCTGTTAAAATTTCAATTACATCCACAATCGAAAAATACCAAAGTTCTTTGTCCTCGTCCCAATGACGACGAACTTGAGTTTTGTGGAATAGTGCAACTGAATTGGCTTTTTTAATCATGAGTATTCTTTGAAGGATTATATCTGTTTGTATTGTAGTGATTCAGAAAATAAAAGAAAAGGAATATATAATTAAATAGCCCTCTCCCCGGGGAGAGCAGCTTGCGTACACCGTGTTGTCCGCAGAACTAAGCCAAAATTCACACAAATCAGATAATCTCAATCCCCGGGGATGAGTGTTATTTAAAAAGTACTATTTCTGTGACTTCCAAAAAAAAACATGCCGTTTTACCGCTTCTTTTCTAGCTTAAAAGCGCCCCAAATGGAACGGTCTCCAGAAATAAACAGGCCCCCAGTGATACAACCAGGGGCCTTGAACAAAAATCTCAATTTCTCACTAAACTAGAACAAAATATCATAAACAAAATCGTCTACAGTTTCAGCGATTTCATTGTCTCCATAGATTTGTACATTGTATCCAGGGAAAGCCTCAGGAACATAGTAAGTCAAAGTATCAATCGCACCAAACATTCCATGGTTGTATTCAGCATGTACTCTGATAGCCCTCATTCCTCCAGCGTCAGATTTTCTAACAGATAACTTATCTGTATCAACATCAAGCTCCTCAGCTATTTGTTCCAATAAACTTTCGTTTGTAGCAGTAGCTCTTATGCATTCATAACAAAAATCTTCCACTGTTGTCTCAGGCGGTAGATAATTAGCTGATTCATAATGTAGAGTTGGACTTTGAACAGCTCCGTCAAAACTAATAAAAATTGATTCCCCAGCTTGTCCAGGATTTTCATGACTCGCTACTGCTCCCCATGCAGGGTCATAGCAGAATTGAATAGGAGTTCCGCTAACTCTGTATTCGCTCATACCTTCTTCACAAGCTAATACTGCTGGCACTTCAACGTGTTCTTCTTCAACAACAGCGTTACCACAAGCGCTAAGCATAGTTACAGCCGCCAAAATTAAAACTATTTTTTTCATTTTTCTAACTTAAGAAATAATACGTGAATTCTAGCCCACTTAACTTATCTAAGCAATTTTATTTCACCACAAATCCAATAATTCTGCCTGGGACATAAATTTCTTTTACAACTTCACCTTCTGCCAGGTATTTAGCAACATTGCCAGACTTGCGTGCTGCCTCAAGAGCCTCTTCTTTATTAGCATCTATGGCTAGTTTTAGCTCTCCACGTACTTTTCCATTTACCTGCACGCCTATAACCACAGTACTATCCTTGACCAAATTCTCATCATAGTCAGGCCATTCTTCTTCAACCACGCTAAAGGCCTCTCCCAGACATTCCCAAGCCTCTTCTGCCAAATGCGGAGCAAAAGGCGCTATTAGCAGTGTAACTATTTTTTTACTATGAGCATCTATACCATTTTTAGTTGCGTAATTCGTGAATTCCATAAGAGCAGCAACACAGGTATTAAAATTCATTTTTTCTATATCTTGTCCAATTTTTTTGATCAACTTATGAAGCTTACGTTCCAATTCATCTTTATCAACAACTTCTACCTCTGTATTAATCATTTTCCAAAACCTATCAACAAATCTCGCTGTTCCGGTAATACCTTTGTCATTCCAATCTCCACCTTGGATGAAAGGCCCCATAAACATTAGGTACATGCGGAAAACATCAGCTCCATATTTTTCAACAAAAGAATCCGGACTCACGACATTACCCTTAGATTTAGACATTTTTGCTCCATCTTTAGTAACCATGCCCTGGTGAACTAATTTTTTGAACGGCTCCTTAAATCCAATATGTCCCAGATCAAAAAGTGCTTGATTAATAAATCGCGCATATAGCAAATGCATACAAGCATGTTCAGGTCCACCTATATACATGTCCACAGGTAGCCATTTATTAGTATTTGCCACATCAAAAGCATGAGCAGTATTGGCATTAGAAGGGTAGCGAAGAAAATACCAACTGGAACACATGAAAGTATCCATAGTATCAACCTCGGGGGTCCATCCTTTGCCAAAAATCTTTTCAGTACGCTTTTTCAATTCCTCAGAACGAGCTAAAGGAGAAGTCCCATCAGGCATGAATTCAACGTCTTCCGGCAACACCCAAGGCAAATGTTTGTCAGGAACTGGGTGCGCACAACCTTCAGGATCATAAACAACGGGAATGGGCGCACCCCAATACCTCTGCCTGGAAATAAGCCAATCACGCAGTTTATATTGAATCGTTCCTTTTCCCATTCCTTGTTTCGCCAAAGTTTCTGTAATTTTCGTTCTACCTTCTAGAATTCCCATTCCAGTGAACTCACCAGAATCAATAATTTTTCCTTTCACTGTATATTTATCAACATCATCATATACAAAACTTTCTCCTTTTTCATTTTCAATACTTTCTACAACTTCAAATCCATACTGTTCAGCAAAGTCCTTGTCTCTCTGGTCATGAGCAGGAACCCCCATTACTACACCGGTTCCATAATTCATAAGTACATAATCAGCTACCCAAAGAGGACTTTCTTTTCCGGTCAATGGATTAATTACATACGACCCCGTAGCCACACCTGTCTTGCTCTTTGTATTATCCATCCTATCAATATCACTTTTCTTTAGAGCTTTCTGCTTATATTTATCCACAGATTCTTTATTTTCATTTGTCACCAAGCTATCTAGATCTGGATGCTCAGGCGAAATAACCACAAATGTCACACCATAGATAGTATCCACAGTAGTGGTGAAGGTATCTAAAATCATATCGCTATCTTTTACTCTCCATGAAACGTCACAGCCAGTACTCTTACCAATCCAATTCTTCTGCATTCTAATAGTCTTTTCCGGCCAATCCAGTCCTTCATAATCCAATAATTTCTCAGCATAATCACTAATTTTCAAAAACCATTGTTTCAAATCCTTTTTCACAACTTCCATTTTACATCTCTCACAGTGACCATCTTCTACTTGTTCATTAGCAAGCACAGTTTTACAACTATCACACCAATTCACGGCAGCCTTCTTTTTGTATGCTAAACCAGCCTTCAGAAGCTCCAAAAACACCCATTGTGTCCATTTATAATATTCAGCAGAGGAAGTAACCACTTCTTTATCCCAATCCCACATCGCACCCATCACAGACATCTGTTTACGCATAGTTTCAACATTCGTAGAAATGCTATCCGCTGGTGCAACTCCTGTCTTGATAGCATAATTTTCCGCCGGCAGACCAAAACTATCAAAGCCCATAGGTTGCATGACATTATAGCCTTTCATTCTCATATATCGTCCCCAACTATCAGCAGGTCCGAAATTATACCAATGTCCAACATGTAACTTATCACCTGATGGATAGGGAAACATAACTAAATTATAGTATTTAAGACGTAGCTCATCACTTAAATCAGCCTGATACAGCTTTGATTCAGACCATTTTTTTTGCCATTTCTTTTCAATCTCCGAAGGTGTATATCCAGCCATTTTGATTCCACGTTAATATATAAACGTGCAGATTCTACTGGAAAGAGCTCTTTATTGTAAAGCTTCTAGCTGTTCGGTAAGGTCTTTGGCACCAAATATAATAGATTGAACTTTCTTATCATCATCAAGAATAGGGCTTCCTGTTAAAAGGATTAATTTTTCATCATATTCTCCACTTGAAATAACAAGCGGTCCCATTCCGTCAATTTTCTCACCATCTTGTATCAATTTAGCGTATATAGCAGCCAGCTCAGCATGTCCACCTTCATCAACATAATCATAAATTTTATGACCACTCGCTTCCCTACAATCGATCTTAATCAGATTACAAAAAACCTCATTCAAATATTTAAATTCGCCCTCAGCATTCGTGGCAAATACAGGAGTATCTAAGTCATCATATTCGTCATATGTGCCTTTCTTTTCATGACTGTCCACGTGCAAGACATCAGCCTGTGTTTGATTCAGATCTTTTCCTGCATCCAAAAACAACATCATAAAGGTGAAAGAAACTACAAACACCGCTAATGCAGAGACTACTATTTTTTTATTCTGAGAGAGAATAAGCATATTTGGTTTTATTTTTACCGATCTTCGTTTACTATAAAACATTTTAGAGACAATGTCAAGAGCTAACAGGAGTAAATTGTATTATAATGAAATGTGATCTTAATCAAATTGCTATGGAAAATGAAAATATAAACATTTCAGTTCTTGTTCCAATTTTGAAAAAAATACCAATATTTGCTTCTCTTGATGAAAATCTACACAAAGAAATGATTCAGCATATAGTGCTAATGTATTATCCTTCTGAATATACAATGTTCAAACAAGGCGATGATGGCGATGCTTTATATATTGTAAAACAAGGACAAATTGAAATTTATAAAGAACCGGAAACTGAAGCTGATTTGCCGAAGAGTCTTTCTATAATTACAGATGGGGGATTTTTTGGAGAAATGGCTCTAATATCTGACATGCCTCGTAATGCATCAGCCAAAGCTTTGGTGGATTCTGAAATCTTTATTCTAAGCAAAGCTGATTTTAAAAAACTCTTGGACACAAATACGACTCTTGCTGAACAGATAAGTGCTACTGTAGTATCACGAACAAAAGAAAACGAATTATGATTATTGCCTATTTTATTTTAGCCCATCTTGTATCTGATTTTTTGTTACAGCCAACCAAACTTTTTATTTGGAAAAACAAAAGTATGTTTGGAGTTTTCACGCATGTATTAATTCACATGATTATAAATAGCATTTTATTATTGCCAATATTGATAAATGGATATTTATGGTTATTGTACCCGATTATAGCTATATGTTTTATTCATTTCTTCATTGATCAGATCAAAGTTGTTTATGACTCAAATCATAAAAAGAAAGTGCTCCCTTTTTTATTCGATCAAACTGGACATTTTTTGACAATTATAATTACTTCTTTATTTATAAGAGGGGAGTTTGTTCTGCCAAAATCCTGGTTTTATGATATTTATTCAAATGTACATACAGCCATTTTCATATCGCTATTAATATTAAGTACTGTAGTGGTTGAAATTTATAGATTTCAGTATGCCAGAGAGAAAAATCCTAAAGCTAAACTAAATATTGATTGCAAAAAAATGATACTTCGCACCTTAGTACTGAGTTTAGCATATATAATATTTCTTATGCTGAAATAGGGGTAGTATTAGGTTCATCTCCAATATCATCAACAAAGACATCACGCGCTGATACTTCTTTTTCTGAAGTTAATTTGAGGAAAGTAAAAGTCCAAACTGAATAAGAGAAAATATCTACAATTCCATTGATATAAGCAGCTGAAATAAGGCCTGCTAAACCAATAGCTCCGCCAATAATCATACTAACCGCAGGTGCAAATATTAGGGATAAATAACCTGTAACTAAAATAATTAAAACAGGTATTAGGAAAACCAAGATAACCTGTAAAACAATTCTGGCACCAATAATAATCATCAAAATTGTGATAAGGAAAGTGTGTTTCCAATGCATGATGACCAAGCTGCTACTTTTTTTGATTGATGTAAAAACATCTTCACCATCAATCACTATATAAAATATTGCATAGGTAAAAAGCAGTGTCATCACAAGCCCAATTATAATAAACAGCAAAAAGATAGGCATCAAAAACAAAAAGAAATTCATGGAATATCTGATAGTAAATGACATTTCCACCAAAATGAACATGAAAGAAAAGGCTTTCATCATCGCATGGTATTCAATCAAAGGTAGATAAGCAGAAGCTCCATGTTTTATTCCAGCACTTATGCCGGATTTTTGACCATTTCTTTCACGTGCAATGATTTGTATTGCTGCTGCCTCAGCCAGAGTAGGGAATAGGAAGAAGATAAGCCCGAATGCTAACAAGAATATAACTAAAGGGAAGGTGAGACTTAAATGTGATTGTATAAAACTGCTGGAAAAATCAATTACGTCATGTAAAAAGCTACCGTCTTTTTCATTAAAAATATAAGAACTTTTAAACGAAAAAAGCTGATATAAAAGGGTCGCTATAGCAACCGTTGTTGTAAAAAGCGCCGGAAAAAAACCAAGCCACCTTATAAGCTTCTTATTTCCTTGGGTGTAAGCCCAAGATTCAGCAATAATCTGTTTATAATTCATATTCAGAATTCTACTTACTATGAAAAAAGTGTCAATCGGAGTATACTTAGAACCATGAATGAAAAAAACAAAATCGAGAAAATAAAATCTACAGCGAAAGATTTCACTTGGGTTTCAATAAATCATCCGGATGAAAAATCCATTGATCATTTAAAAAGAAATTATAAATTTCATCCTTTGGATCTTGAGGATTGCATATCTGAAATACAAAGGCCAAAAATAGATGATTATGATGATTATCTATTCATGGTTCTACACATTCCCGTAAAATCATATAGGCGTAAACAGATAAAAACTTCTGATTTAAAGATTTTCATTGGTCAAAAATTTTTGATAACACTGCATAAAAACGATCCTACAATTAAAACGGTTTTTGCGAATTGTAAAAAGAAAAAAAAGACAAAAGAGGAATATATGAACAAGGGGCCAGGATATCTTTTATATATGATTATCGACGATTTGTATGAATCGAGTTTTCCACTTTTGGATTCCCTTTCAAAAGCAGTGGATGATATAGAAAAAGAAGTATTTGATTCAGAGCATTCAAAAGACAGGTTGAAAGATATTTTATTTTTAAAGAAAGATCTTATTAATTTCCGTCGTATAATAATGCCTCAGCGTGCAATCATCGCACAGCTTGAACATAAAAATAAGAAATTTTTGCCTGATAATTTAGATGTTTATTTTGATGATGTAGTGGATAAGATTGAGAAGATTTGGAACAATCTTGAAAATTTACAAGAATTGGTTGTTTCCTTGCAAGAAACTAATGAATCCATCATTTCTCATAATACCAACAACGTAATTAAGATTCTTACAGTTTTTTCTGTGATAATGCTCCCATTGACGTTCATAACAGGGTTTTATGGGATGAATGTCAATGGACTACCATTTGTTCAAAACCAAAATTCTATTTTATACATAGCCGGAATTCTAATTTTCGTTGTTGCTGCAATGATTTCATATTTCAAATACAAAAAATGGCTGTAACAAAGGTGCAGATTTTTTTGCTCTTGTCAGAAATAGGCATTTCTAGTATATTAATGGCCGCGTAAATTTAAATAATTAACTATGGCTAGCACTGATAAGAAAAAGAAAACCTCAACTAAAAAAAATGGAAAAAAGACAGTAGTGCTTAAGGGAGATAAAAAAGCTATAATTGGACAATTTGCTGTACATGCAAAGGATACAGGTTCTTCAAAAGTACAAGTAGCAATTTTAACTCAGAGAATCAATCAACTTTCTGAACATCTTGAGTCACATCCAAAAGATGATCATTCAAGACGCGGTTTGCTTGGTCTAGTTGGTAAAAGACGCAAACATTTGAATTATCTTAGACTTCAAGATAAAGAGGTTTATGAACAACTTTTAGAAGGTCTAAAACTGAGAAAATAATCGTTCTTTAAAAAAATATTTCAGACTCAATGGAGGTAAATTATACCTGTAAGTTACAGGGTTTAGTGAATTAATATAATAATTCATTGGACCTTGTTACTTCAGGAGTTGGTTCTAATTGGGTCATACTAACCCAATTTATTATGGAACTAAAAGAAGTTTCTATGGAATTTGCTGGACGCGAATTCAAGATTTCTAATGGTCCAATGACCAGTTATGCTAGCGGTTACGCAGTTGTTTCTTATGGAGACACTGTGATAATGGCAAATGCTAGTGTAAGCCCAAAAGCAAAGGAAGGAGCAGGGTTCTTTCCTATGGTCGTGGATTATGAAGAATACTATTTTGCTGCTGGAAAGATAAAAGGCAGCCGTTTTATGAAACGTGAAGGTAGGCCGTCTGAAAACGCTACCCTTATCTCACGGCTGATAGATAGACCTATCAGACCTCTTTTTCCTAAAGGAACAAGAAATGAGGTACAGATAATCACTTCTGTTCTATCTCATGATGGAGAAGTAAATCCTGCAACTACAGCCCTCACGGCTGCATCAATGGCTTTACTTTTAGCTGGTGCGCCTATCGAAGCCCCAATTGCCTCAGTGCGAATGGGATATGTTGATGGACAATTGGTTGTTAATCCAACTTATGAACAGTTAGAGAGAGGATCAATGGATTTAGTTGTGGCAGGAACAATGGACGCAATCACTATGGTAGAAGCCGGAATGAAAGAAGTGCCTGAGGAGATAGTTTTGGAAGCTCTTGCTATGGCTCATGACAATATTAAAAAACTGTGCCAACTTCAATTAGACTACGCAGCTAAGTTTGAAATCAAACAAATAGAAGCTAGTCTTGTTGAAAAAAATCAAGGTGTAGTTGAGGCTGTTGCTGCTTTTGTTACTGACGATATGCTTGATGGTATTAGCGGTAAATCAAAAAAAGAAGTAAAGGAGAAAATCCATGCTATCGAAGAAGCATTGGAAGAAAAATATGCAACAGAAATCGAAGAAGATAAGTATTCAACAAGAGATTTAAACGAAGAGTTGAACTACGTATTTGAAAAGAGAATGCGTAAAAATATATTGGAAAAAGAGACTAGGCTTGATGGACGAAGACTTGATGAAGTGCGTGAGTTAGAAATTATACCTGATGTATTGCCTATGGTGCACGGTTCAGCAATTTTCCGTCGTGGTGAAACAATGAGTTTATCTGTGGCTACTCTTGGTGGTCCTGGAGATGCTCAAGTTGTAGATACAATGGAAGCTGATGTTACAAAGAGATATTTTCATCATTATAAATTCCCTCCTTATTCAGTAGGGGATATTAGAATGTTACGTGGAGCAGGTCGTCGTGAAATTGGTCATGGTGCCTTAGCGGAAAGAGCATTGGAACCTGTACTTCCTTCTGAAGAAGATTTTCCATATACAATGTGGGTTCATTCACAAATCACAAGATGTAATGGGTCTAGTTCAATGGCCTCTGTATGTGGATCAACACTTTCTTTAATGTGTGCCGGAGTGCCTATTACTAGGCCAGTTGCTGGTATTGCAATGGGATTGGTTACTGATCCTGAAAGTGGTGCAGTGAAGATTTTGACTGATATCCAAGGAATGGAGGATTTTGCAGGAGATATGGATTTCAAATCAACAGGTACTTCTGAAGGACTTACTGCCCTACAAATGGACATAAAGATCAAAGGACTTTCAATAGACTTATTAAGAGAAGCATTGGGAAGAGCTAAAGAAGCTCGCGATACAGTTATGGCAGCTATGGTTGCTGTATTGCCAGAAGCAAGAAAAGAGCTTTCAAAGAACGCACCTTTGATTCTGAGTGTGAAAATTGATCCTGACTTTATTGGTAAAGTTATTGGTAAAGGAGGTGAAACTATTCAAGCTATCACTAAGGAATGCGAAGTTGAGATGGATATAAGCGATGAAGGTATAGTGACTATCACAGCTCCTGATCAAGAAAAAGGTGCGAAAGCAAGAGAATGGGTTGAACAGTTAACTTATGTACCAAAGGTAGGAGATGTGTTTGACGGAAAAGTTGTAAGAATTATGGATTTTGGTGCTTTTGTAGAAATCGCTCCTGGAACTGATGGACTTGTTCACATTTCTGAATTAGCGAATAGCAGAGTAAATAAAGTAGAGGATGTGGTGAAAATGGGAGATACCTTGAAAGTTAAATTAATGGCAATCGACGAAAAAGGAAGATTGAAATTGTCACACAAAGTTACCTTGGACAAAGGCGAAGGACGTGGAGCACATGGAGAACCTGTACCAGGCACAAGTGCTGTTAGAAAAGTTAATGGATAGTAGGAGAGAGGCGCGCACAAGCGCGCATTAAATTTAGTTGACCTTGAAGATGAGAATGATATATATCATTCTCATCTTCTTTTATTTACCTAGTCTGATGGCTGGACGTATTAAAGAAATTCAAAAGAATCAACTAAATCATCTACATCTTTCTCAAAATCAGCAAAAGTATTTTCCAATACATTATAAGTCAAAACATAGGCTTTTTGATCTATTATTGTCCAAACCTGCATAACTTTGAAAACTTGTCCTTCATTTGAAGCGGTATATATCACTTTTTTAGCTCTCTTGCCTCCCAAACTAGTTGATCTGTAGGAGATTCGTTTATAATCTGCAAATAACTGCTCAAGTTGTGTAAGAGAAAAATCTGAATATTCTTCAAGAGTCATAGGTTGAGCTGATAAATCCTCAGCAAGAAAAGATACTATTTTCTGAAAATAACCTTCATCACCAGAAGGTGACATTAAATATGCAATAGGTACACCATAAAATTCAGACTCCTCAACCTGCCAATCTTCATTATGCTTGACCTTGAAACCTATGTCGTTATTTTCATATAACTCATATGGATCGTATAATTCACCTGACTCTAATCCAGAATAGGTTTGTGAAGGTTTATCTGTAACATTTTCCAGAAGCCTATAAACAATCTCCGCCATCTCTCCTCGTGTCATTAACTGTCCAAAATCTGTAATTGTCGTTGGTATTGCCCTACGCACACCCAATTCTTCCACAAAAGGTTTAAACCAAACTGGATCACTAGTATCCACTTCTATTCCAAATGTGTTCACTATTATTTTAGCTCCCTCAGAGAAGTTTATGCTATTAATTGGCTGAAATGTTCCATCCTTATATCCTCCTAGAATATTTTTAGATTGAGCATAACAAACAAATGGAGCAAACCATTCAGTCTTCACATCAGGAAAACAATTGGAACCTGTAGCTTTATCAGGATAAATGGCATTCACTACAATTTTGGTAAATTCAGCTCGATTTACAGGATTATCTGGCTTAAACGTCCCATCTGGATAACCTTTAAATATTTCATTTATTTGACCATAATTGATACCTTCTATGTGAACATGATTAGCAGCTACATCAGGAAAAGGCACAACTGTTACAAGACCTTCCTCTTCATCAAATTCATTTACTAAATCAGTCCAATCAGAATCACTCAAAGTCAAAACCTCTTTTACACCATTTTCATCAATAATAACTTTAGTCCCTTCTGAATATTCCTTCATTTCATTTGTGGCAGTTGGAGTGACTTCAACTGCTCCATCACTAAGATGTAATTCAGTAAGATCTGTATCTAAATCATGTGTAAGAATAAACTCTGTACCACGCACAGCATGCACAGCAGTAGGAGTTCTTACAGTAAACCTTTTCAATAATATTTTTTTGAATTTAGCCTTAATCCATCCATAGGATAATTCAAAATCTTTACTTTTGGAATTTTCCCCTAGATTACTAAACTTCGAATTAGAACCTAATTGAATAGTACTACCATCCTTGAACGTTATAGTAACTTTACTATTATTACTTGTCTTAATAGAATCACCCTCAGATAAGGTAAATCCATCTTCAACATCGACCCAGCTTCCATCAGATTTTTTAATTTTAACATCTCCCTCAATACCACTGGTAATAGGTTTTTCTTCAGTGACTTCAGCAGCCTCTGT
>CAYORB010000020.1:12939-19816 GCA_964406295.1 uncultured Candidatus Peribacteria bacterium
CTCCCTCAATACCACTGGTAATAGGTTTTTCTTCAGTGACTTCAGCAGCCTCTGTCGTCGCAGCTTCAGCAGCCTCTGCATCAGCAGCAGCCTCTGCCGCCGCAGCTTCAGCAGCCTCTGCCGCCGCAGCTTCAGCAGCTGTTTCTTGCTCAACGCAAGTATTATAGATTGCCAAATCTGCAGCATTATCAGCATCACATTGATCATTACAATCATTGTATACTACTGTTGCAGCAAGATCTTCATCAGCACATAGAGTAAGACAGTCTTCATATTCATATGTTGGATAACTAGGTAGGCCTGCACATTCATTCATACATAATCTTGCAGGAGGGAGGGGGCATTCTTGAGAACATAGTTTCGAGTTTAAAGTGCATGAGCTAGCACTACTGACAGGAGCCATAGTAAATAAAAGTACGGTCATGCCAAGAACCGCCCTTAATAGCTTAATTCTCATAATATTTTTGTTTAAGAATAAAAATAATAAATCCATTGTAGTACTAATTTAGAGCATTGAACAAAAATTATCGGATGACATATGGATGATATATGGTTACCATTTCCTTTATATTCAAAAAACTGTGAATCTGTCCAAAAAACAACACAAATTCACACAATATTGATAAAAAAACGTGAATCCGCTTATAATGAAATCATAAGGCATTTGGAAAATATTTAAACAATTCACACCATGCTAAAAAAAATTAAAAAATTCAAAACCCATCACAAAATCATTTTTGCAATCATAATCGGTGTCAGCGTTGTTGCATTTTGGAGGGGCTCTTGGGGGCTAATGGATGTTTATTTATTTCCGGACAATAAAGAGCTAAGTTCATGGACCTCATTCGGTATTGGTACAATTATCTTATATTTTAGCCATCACCTGATTAAAAAATTGAGCTAATTTCATGGCAACTTTATTACAAATTACGGGTTTAGATAAAGCTTATGGGGCAACCATAATTTTGAATGGCGCTAGTCTTGTTATTAATAATAGACAAAAAATCGGAGTAATTGGTAGAAATGGTGCAGGAAAATCGACTTTATTTAAAATAATTGTTGGAACAGAAACTTTTGATTCTGGAAAAGTAAATGTACACGAAGGGACGAGAATTGGTTATTTGACACAACATAGTGAATATGGAGAAGATGAAAGTGTTATAGATTTTTTGATGAGATCTAGCGGTAAAGTTGATTTTGAATGTGCCAAAATTGCGGGACGATTTCAAATAAAAAATGAGCTTTTGGATGCAAAAGTTTCTTCTTTAGCTGGTGGATTTCAGATGAGAGTAAAGCTAGTTGCAATGCTTTTGAAGGAGCCGAATTTATTGCTTTTGGATGAGCCTACTAACTATTTAGATCTTTCTACTCAGATTTTATTGGAGAAGTTTTTGCAAAATTATAATGGGAGTTTTTTGTTAATTTCACATGATAGGGAATTTATTAAAAGAACTTGCAAGGAAACTTTGGAAATCGAACAAGGAAAAATGACTTTGTTTCCGCGTTCAATTGAAGAATATTTGGAATACAAGGAAGAGCAGCTTTTGCTTATAGATAAACACAATGTGAAGATAGAACGAGAGAAAAAGCATTTACAAAAATTCGTAGATAGATTTGGGTCTAAGGCAAGTAAAGCATCACAGGCACAATCAAAAATGAAACAAATCGAAAAGTTGAAAACTATTGAAGTTTTGCATCCCTTAAAAACAACAAGAATTAATATACCCAAAATAGAAGATAAGAAAGGGATAGCAGTAGAACTTGAAGATTTTGAAATAGGTTATAGCGATAAATCAGTAGCAAAGGGGATTAATTTAGATATTGAAAGGGGACAAAGGATTGCAGTACTCGGTGATAATGGCCAGGGAAAAACAACTTTGCTAAAAACCATTGCCGGTGAAATTGAAAAACTTTCAGGAACCTATAAATGGGGGCATAATATAAAAATTGCTTATTATGCTCAACATACTCCTGCAACTTTGGATTCTCACGACACCGTAAAAGCCTACCTGGAAAAAATGGCGCCCACCGATATTTCAGAAAGAGAAATCTTTGAAATGGCAGGAAATTTTTTGTTTAAAAATGAAGCCTTAAAAAAGAAAATTTCAGTATTAAGTGGTGGTGAAAAAGCACGACTTTGTTTAGCAAAAATTTTATTACAAAAAAATAATGTAATTTTACTTGATGAACCAACTAATCATTTGGATTTCGAAACAGTTGAGGCATTAGCCTTAGCACTGCGAGATTCTAATGTGACAGTTATTTTTGTAAGTCACAATCGAACATTTGTAGACATAGTAGCTAGCGGCATTATTGAAGTGAAAAATGGCAAAGTTGCTCGCTATAATCACAATTACGAGGAATACGTTTATCATTTGCAGCGAGATATAGAGAAAGATTTAGAGCTAATTGACAAACCAAAAATAAATCTAAAAAAAGAGGAGAGAAAGGAATTGAAGAAAAAAATCAAAGAAGCAAAAAAACAATTAAGAACTTTAGAAAAAAATATTCAAAAACTGGAAGAAGAAAAAAAATTTTTATTAGAATGGTTCGAGGAAAATTACAAAGAATTTTCCGAAGAAAAAAACAAACGTTTATCAGAGATTGAAACAGAAATCACTAAAAAAGAAATGGAATGGATGGAGCTTGAGCTTGAGCTTGAAGTTTTAGGAAAATAAACTCACTTCTTTTTACCACAATTCCCAGAATACGGACAATTACCACAAGGATTATTCCCCTTTTTAAAAGGGCGAAGTATATACGAAATTATAGAAATCAAACTCACAGAAACAATACTAACTAAAACTAATATTTCTACTATATTCATATTAAATAAAATTTAAAAACTTCCCTCCCTGATAAACAATAAAAGACATACACCAAGCTATTCCACATGTGTATAAAACCATAAATATTGGCCATTTCCATGAGGTCGTTTCTCTTTTAA
Organism: uncultured Candidatus Peribacteria bacterium; assembly: GCA_964406295.1. Lineage (GTDB taxonomy): Bacteria > Patescibacteriota > Gracilibacteria > UBA1369 > LOWO2-01-FULL-3 > CAYORB01. The sequence goes on from CAYORB010000020.1 coordinate 15,887, forward strand.
CTACAGCAAGAACAGCCATACAAGGTAAGTACAACAAAACAAAGACCATAAAAGAATAAGCAGATAGGGGAGTGAAATCATTTTGCAAAGCCATACTCAAAGACGAAGCTCCTGAAACACTTTCTATATCTGAAATTCCATAAAGAGTCCCAAAAGTCCCAACCACAACTTCTTTAGCAACAAAGCCGAACATCAAAGCCACAGAGGATTGCCAATTTCCAAATCCCAAAGGCTCAAATACAGGTGCAATTACTTCACCAATTTGTCCTGCAAAACTTTCTTGTGATCCATAGTCTACACCAAGAGGAAAACTAGCAAGAGCCCATGTAACTACAGAAAAAGCTAAAATAATTGTTCCTGCTTTTTTTATGAAAATCCATACTTTCTCCCAAGCATGCACCAGAAGCCCGGTTATAACAGGCCATCTATATGGTGGAAGTTCAATCACAAATGGTGAAGATAAACCCTTTGAAAACAATTTTTTAAAAATAAGTCCAATTAAAATAGCAATAACTAAGCCTAAAAAATATAAAGAAAAAATAACCCATCCTTGATAAGCTGAGAAAAACACACCAGCAAACAAAACATAAACAGGTAAGCGAGCACCACAAGAAATAAAAGGATTAATCAAAATTGCCAACAACCTATCTTTTTTTGTCTCTAAGGTTCTGGTTGCCATAATCCCGGGAACATTACATCCCAATCCCAAAACCATAGGAATAAAAGCCTTTCCATGCAGCCCTATTTTATGCATCAATTTATCCATAACATAAGCCACCCTCGCCATATATCCTGAGTCTTCCAAGGCCGCCATAATCAAAAACAAAATCCCAATAATAGGGACAAATACAAGCACACCACCAACACCAGCAATCACACCATCAACTAGCAAAGAAATTGCCCAATTAGGAAATTCCCATGATGATAACAAAGAAAAAACATAAGTCCCAAAAAATTCAAACAGCTTTTCTATCCATCCCATTAAGGGCTCAGAAAAACTAAAAGTTGCTTGAAACATCATCCAAGCGATCAGCAAAAAAAACGGTATCCCCAAATATTTATTAGTAAGCAAAGTATCTACTTTATCAGAAACATTTTGTTTTTTCTCAAATTTTTCTCTCTTGATAACTTCTCTACCTAGCCCTTTGATAAAGCCATAACGCGTAGATGCTAAAACACTGTAAATATTTTTATTAAATATCTTTTCAAGGTGAACAATACTTTTTCTCACTAAGGATTTTAATTCAATACAATAAGGTTTTTGAATCAGCTTTTGTTCAGCTCTCAAATCACCTTCCAACAATTTTATACTAATCCATTCCAGATAATCTTTTTTAATATTTTTCTCATTAGAGAGAATGAAATCTTTTATTTTTTGAAGCTCATCATTTATTTCTGTACCATAAGTCAATTTTATTTTCGCTCGTTTATTGCTAGATGCAAGCCTTATCACTGTATCCATCAATTTATTAAATCCTTTTTTTCTTTTTGCATCAATAACAACTACCGGAATATTTAAAAGAATAGATAATTTTTTAGTATCTATAATTATTCCATTTTTTTTCGCTAAATCATCCATATTCAAAGCTAAAACAAGCGGAGCTTGAAGCTCTATAAGTTGAATAGTCATAAACAGATTTCTTTCCAAATTCTGAGCGTCTAAAATTTGAACAATCACATTTGGTTTTTCCTCAAGAATAAAATTTGCCGTAACATTTTCTTCTTTTGTATATGCACTCAAACTATACGCCCCAGGTAAATCTACAACTTTAATTATTTTATTTTTATGAGAAAAACTACCTTCTTTTTTATCTACAGTTTTGCCTGGCCAATTTCCAACATGTTGTCGTGAACCAGTTAAAGCATTAAATAAAGTTGATTTACCAGTATTTGGATTTCCAATAACACCTATTATAAATTCAGATTTTTTCTCCATAAATTTTATTAGCCTCACCTTGCCCCAAAGCAATTTTAGAATTTAATATTTGTACAATAATAGGAGCAAAATTATCATTTTTAAGGATTTCCATTTCAGTTCCTTCAAACAAACCTAAAGCACAAAGTCTTTTAGAAAATTTTTGTCCACAATTTACAGATGAAATTTTAACTTTTTCACCTTTTTTAAAGCTAGATAATAATTTTTCTTTCATTTCAATTAATATTAGGTATTTTATGCCCACAAGGACAAAGTTCAGGATTCTTAAGGAATTTAAATATCCTTTTTGCAACCTCATCAGACATAGAATGCTCAAGTTTATGCGCTTCATCATGAATTTCAGAATCATCAAAACCAAGAATATCCTTTAAAAAAAGCTCAATAACTCTATGTTTATATGTTATTTTTTTAGACTCCTCCAGCCCTTTATTTGTCAAAATAACACTAGAATATGGATTCATCTCCAAATAACCATCATTTTTTAGCTTCTTCAACATTTCAGAAACAGCAGGTTTTGAAATGTTTAAAGATTTTGCAATATCTATAGATTTAATTTTATCAACTCCATTTTCGTTCAAACAAAAAATAATTCTAAGATAATCTTCTCGATTCTTGCTCTTCATAATAAAAAGTTAAGCACACCTAACTTACTGAAGTTTTGTATTGAAGTCAAACTCTAACCCCAACAAAATCAACATAACCCTCCGCAACTTTCTTCATCTTTTGAAGAGAATCCTTTGTGAAGCCTTCATGTTTATCAAATCCAGCATCCAAACATCCACCCTCATTTCGAAAATTTTGAATATAAAAACGTTCAGCTCCTTCTACAAATTCCAAAATCGCATTAAACTCATTAGTATCATGCAAGGCAGGTAAGACCGTTGTCCTAAACTCATAATCAACCCCAGATGACATAATCAAATCACGGGACTTAATCAACAATTCTATATCCAAGCCACGGCCTACAACTTTTGCATATTCACTGGGAGAGACTTTCACATCCATCGCAATATAATCAAGAAGTTCCTCCTTAAAAAGCCGCTCAACTACATCAGGCCTACTACCATTAGTATCCAATTTTAATTTAAACCCCATAGATTTTACATCTCTAATAAACTCTATCAAACCAGAATGCAAAGTAGGTTCACCTCCACTAATAGAAACCCCATCCAGCAAACCAACTCTAGAATTCAAAAAATCTAAAATTTCACTCTCCTTTATAAACCCATCCGCATCTCCACCTACTTCACCAAAAACCAACTCAGGATTATGACAATATCCACAACGAAAATTGCACCCAACCGTAAACAAAACACAAGCACTCTGTCCCGGAAAATCCAATAAACTTAATTTCTGAATTCCTCCAAATTTCATTTTATAGATTTAAGTAAATCATTAATTTGGCTAGGCTCAGTAACACGCCCAATTTCATTGCCACCTTCCAAAACAACAAGAGTAGGAGCAGTCATAACATTTAGCCTCTCCGCATTCTGACGAAAATCATTCATAGTATTATCCAAAACCACACCATCAAAAGAAATCGATTCCTTGACTATTTTTTTCATCTCAGGACATTTCGGGCAACTACTACTTGTAAAAAGCATGTAATTCAGATTCATGTTTTTAGCATTTTCTCCTATTTTAGCTACATCAATATCAACAGCAGCTTTTCCCTCAGGCTTCCCAGATACCTCCGGCTCACAAAAATGCCGACGCTCCTTATGTTCAGAAGTTTTCCCAGGATTAAAATTCCGAACCGGCCTATGATACCCCATCACACGCGTCCAAACCTCACACACGCTTCCACATTCCTCACAACACGCCTGCTCCCCAGCCAAATACCCATGCTCAGGACAAATAGAAAAAGTCGGTGTAATAGTCACATAAGGTAAACGAAAATTATTCAAAACTTTCTTCAAAAAATTCCTACATGCAGCCGCATCAGAAATTCTTTCACCAAGATACAAATGCAAAACCGTACCACCCGTATATTT
>CAYORB010000021.1:0-16249 GCA_964406295.1 uncultured Candidatus Peribacteria bacterium
AACTTGCGCGCACCGTGTTGTCCGTAGAGCTAAGCCGAAACTTAGGTGGTTAGGTGAGCGTGATCCCTGGGGGGTTATGTAATTTATGACTTCAATATTCAGCCTGGATGGAAATCTCTCCTGGGGAAAGACTTTTATGTTATACTTTCGACATGAAGTCATCAGATCTGTTTGTAAAAGCTTTGGAGAATGAGGGAGTTAAATATGTTTTTGGTATTCCTGGGGAGGAAAACTTGGATATGCTGGAATCTTTACGTTTGGCTAATATTGAAATGGTTGTAACCAGACATGAACAAGCGGCTGGTTTTATGGCTGCTACTGTTGGGCGTTTGACAGGCAGGGTCGGTGTTTGTATGTCTACGCTTGGTCCAGGAGCAACTAACTTTGCTACTTCTGCGGCCTATGCACAGCTTGGTGGAATGCCTATGATGATGGTTACGGGGCAGAAGCCTATTCGTAAGAGTAAACAAGGGCGGTTTCAAATTGTTGATATTGTTAAAATGATGGAACCTTTGACGAAATCTGCACAGCAAATTGTTGATGGAGCGGAGATTCCTAAATTGATTAGAAATGCGGTGAAATTGGCTGAAGCTGAAAGGCCGGGGGCTGTACATTTTGAATTGCCTGAAGATGTTGCGCGTGATGAAGTGGAAGGTGAGATTGTGAATATTATAAACGAAGAAAAAACTTTAAATATGGCTAGTGATGAGTCTATTGCTCAAGCGATTGAGATGATTCATGCTTCAAAGAAGTCACTTGTATTGCTTGGAGCTGGTGCGAATAGGAGAGAAGATGTTTCTATGGCTTGTGAGTATTTTGTGGAAAAAACTGGCATGTGTTTTGTGAGTAGTCAGATGGGGAAAGGTGCTATAGATGAAAGACATGATAGGTATTTGGGGACTACCGCACTTTCTGCTAATGATTTTGTTCATTGTGCTACTGATTTTGCTGATTTGGTGATTGTTGTTGGTCATGATTTGATTGAGAAACCGCCTTTTATTATGAGCGAAGATGGGCCGAAGGTTATTCATATTAATCATTATGAAGCGGAAACTGATTGGGTTTATGAACCACAGTTACAGGTTGTTGGTGATGTTGCGGATATTTTGCAAAAAATTGTGCAAAAACTGGATTCTCGTAAATGGGATTTTTCTGGGTTTGATAAAATTAAAGAAAATTTTGTGAAAGAAATGGCTGTTGATGCTGAAAGTGATAGTTTTCCTATGAAACCGGCTCGAATTGTGGCGGATGTGCGCAAGGTGATGCCAGATGATGGTATTGTTTGTTTGGATAATGGGATGTATAAATTGTGGTTTGCGCGGCATTACAAGGCTTATGGGCGGAATACGATTTTGCTTGATAATGCTTTGGCGACTATGGGGGCGGGAGTTCCGTCTGCCATGGCTGCGAAACTTGTTTTTCCTGACAAGAAGGTGCTTGCGATTTGCGGGGATGGTGGGTTTATGATGAATTCTCAGGAGCTGGAAACTGCGTTGCGGATGAAGCTGGATCTGGTTGTGATGATTTTGAATGATAACGGATATCAAATGATCAAGTGGAAGCAGGGGAATATGGGGTTTGATGATTATAGTTTGGATTTTGCAAATCCTGATTTTGTGAAATATGCGGAAAGTTATGGAGCGCATGGGCATAGGATTGAAAATGTGTATGATTTGGAGAAAAAATTGAACGAATGTTTTGAATCTGGAGGTGTGCATGTGATAGATGTCCCTATTGATTATTCTACAAATACTGAAATTTCAGCTTCGACTTTGAAAGGGAAAAGTTGTCCGATTTAACCATAATAAAATGGCATTACAATCTTTGAATCCAGCGACAGGCGAGGTGCTGGCGACCTATGATGAACTTACTGATAAGCAATTGAGTGAAAAAATTGACAAGGCGCAGGCTGCTTTTTTGGGATGGAAAAATGTGAGTTATGAGGAAAGAGGGCATTTGATGGTGAAGGCTGGTGAGCTTTTTAAATCAAAAGCCCAGCAATATGCTGAGGTGATGACCAAAGAAATGGGTAAGCCTATTACTCAAGCTATTGGAGAATCTGAAAAATGTGCTTGGGTTTGTGATTTTTATGCGGAAAAGGCAGCTGAGTTTCTAGCACCTGAAATGGTTGAAACAGACGCTAGTGAAAGTATGGTTAGATTTGATCCTTTGGGGATTGTTTTGGCGGTTATGCCTTGGAATTATCCTTTTTGGCAGGTGGTTAGGGCTTTTGCTCCTGCTCTTATGGCAGGGAATGTTATGCTTTTGAAGCACGCTTCTAATGTGCCTGAGTGCGGAATGCTTTTGGAAGAAATTTTATTGGAAGCTGGTTTTCCTGAAGGAGTTTTTCAGTATTTGGCGATTGGGTCAAGGAAAGTCGCAGAGGTTTTAGATGACGATAGGGTGAAGGCTGCGACTTTGACTGGTAGTGAGTATGCGGGAGGGCAGGTGGCTTCACAGTGTGGAAGGCAGATTAAAAAAACTGTTTTGGAGCTTGGTGGTAGTGGACCTTTTATTGTATTGGATGACGCTGATATTGAGGCGGCGGCTGAGATGGCTGTTTCAGCGAGGTTTCAGAATTGTGGGCAAAGTTGTATAGCTGCTAAAAGATTTATTGTTATGGATTCGGTTTATGATGAATTTGTGGAGAAGTTTAAAGATGGAATTGAAGCCTGGAAATTTGGTGATCCAACTGATGCTGAAGTTCAAATTGGACCTATGTATGCGAAATCAGGGCTTGATGAGATAGAAAGTCAGGTTGATAGATCTGTGGAAATGGGGGCGCGAGTTGTGACGGGCGCTGGTCGTGAGGGAGAGGTTGGGGCTTTTTATAAACCGACGATTCTTGCTGACGTGACTGAGGATATGCCTGTTTTTAATGAAGAAACTTTTGGGCCAGTTGCTGCTATTATGAAAGTTTTAAGCGAGAAAGAAGCTGTGAGCGCTGCTAATAATACTAGGTTTGGGCTGGGATCTTCTCTATGGACTTCTGATATGTCTCGTGCAAAAAAAATAATAGTTCATCTGGATTTTGGTTCGGTTTTTGTGAACGGTTTAGTGAAATCTGACCCTAGATTGCCTTTTGGTGGGATCAATAAATCAGGTTTTGGAAGAGAGCTATCTCACTATGGGATACGTGAGTTTGTGAATGTGAAAACTGTTTGGATTAAGTGAAGATACTGTTAATTATATTGTTAAACTGACTAACGAGAGTGCTTAAGATGGAGAGCCTATTGGTCCATGTGCAAGCATTTGATTTTTTGCGTCACAAGCTAGACCAAAATCAATGATTTTTATAATTATTCTAGGATTATTTTCTATAACCATTATATTATCCAATTTCAGATCTCTATGTACGATTCCGCCTGAACATTGCATCAATGCTAAAGCTTCACAAATTTGAATAGCGATATCGATAGTATTTTTTAGCGATAAATAACCATAATGATAATTTATAAAGTCTCTAAGTGTTATGTTATGTAGTTTTTCCATACAAAGTTGTGTTTCGTTTGAATGTGTTGTATTAATTTCAGGAACAATCCATGGGGCTGTTTCTGCTATTTTAGTGGCACATGCGATTTCAAAGAGAAATTTTTTTTGTAACTCTGTGACATATGGATAGATAGATTGTTTTATAACCCATTTTCCTTCTGGCTCTCTGTTTATACTACAGTTAAACACTTCAGCCATTCCACCAGCACCAATTTTGTCTTTTAAAATTGGCCCCTGATGTATGGATCTGGTCTCTGTCATATTGTTACTAATGTCAATGTCACGTTTTATTATGTCTCCACCTATGTAAATTCCCATTGAATATATTTAGAAGAAGGGAGTTTAGGTTGAAATTTGTGATTTTGTCAAGTGGTGTCTGAAAAATTTGGGGCCAGATTGTCTGTGTTGACTAGTGTTAAATTGTGGTTTAAGTTTGTTTCTTGTTTTAATAAAGTTCTATATGGAATCTTTTCAATTTAGTTGCGAGCAAGAGGGGCTTGTTGCTCAATATTTAGATAAAGCACATGGAATTGTTTATTGTATGGTTCATGGGGGAAGTTCTGATATTGATACTACAGAATTGTTGGCCGCAGCTGAAGATGGGCTTATGAAGGCTGCACAAAGGTATAATTCAGAAAATGGAGAATTTTGGGCTTATGCTTATATGAAAGTGAAATGGGCTGTGCTTGATAAGCTTAGAGCTTTGCATCCTGTTTCTCGATATTATAGAAGGATACTTGAGCAAAAACATGCTGTGTGTGGTAGTAATGGTGAAATTGGTAGAAGTGAGTTATTAAGAAAACTTGGTTTGTCTGAAATACAGCTTAAGAATGCGGAAATTGCTGCTGCTAATGCTTACCAGCGTCGATTTGATGAGCCTTATTGTCATGATGGGAATATGACTCTTCTCGATATTACGCCTTCTGGTGAAGATCCTATTGATGATAAGATTTTTCTTAGTCAAAGGATCTACTCTGTTTTGGCAAGAGCTACTGAGATTTTGTCTTGGAGAGAGCGTTTTGTTTTAGAGCTTTATTATTTGGAGGACTTGAACTTGGAGGAAATCGGTGTATTTCTTTCTGTTTCTGCATCTAGGATATCGAAAATGTGCTCCAATGCCCTTAAAAAACTGAGAGATACTTTTGAAATGCCAGGTGATGAAGATGATTCTTGTGGTGTGAAATTAGATGACTTAGATTCTATAACGGTACTTGATAGAATTGATGAGCCTAAAGAATGTGCTGATGCTTTGAAGGTACTGTTTGATGCTGCAGGTATTTTTAATGGGCAAAATTGGAGAATGCCTGATGCGAAGAATGCTTTATGTAAAAAATTAGGGCCAGCTTTAAATAAATTGTTTACAGAAACAGAAAGGGTTTTGTTGAGTTTGTTTTTATTTGAAAGTTTTTGCACATTAGGAGATTTAGGTTCTGTTTTTGATTTGAATTTGTCTGAGAAGGATTTTGATATAATAAAACGAACTGGAGTAATTAGATTGGAAGTTTATTTAAAAAGTGTTAGTTAACCATTTTCAAATAGTGTTGTTTAGGCAGTTCTTCTTTTTTTCCAAATAAAAAAACCTAGCATTCCTAAGATCCATAGTCCTAAAATAAGCATTAAAACTTGATAGGTGAGGAGTTTTATAATGTCTGGTCCTATGAAAACTACGAGCATTCCCCAAAATATATTCCAAATAATTAAGGAAATTACTGAATACATTAAAAATTGTTGAAAAGGGATTTTTAAAACTCCGGCACTGGTAGCGGTGAAAGCTCCGATATTAGGATGGAAATATGTGCCCAAGATTATTTTTGGACCGTGTTTTTCTAATCGTAATTTTGCTTTCTCTAGTGTTTCGCCCATACCGAATTTCAATAATAATTTATACCAACCGTACTTGCCCAAAGCGTAATTTATCAAAGTCGTAATGAAAAAACCTAAAATAATTAATCCGACAATAGCTACAACATTATATCCGGCTTCAGCTGCAAAAACTGTGCCCATTACTATTACAACCGAACCTGGTAAATACCAATTCAACATCAAAACACCTTCGGCCAAAGCGCCAACAAAGACCAGCATATATCCGTGATCAACGAAAATCTCTTCAGCATAAAGTTTGATTTCAGCAAAGCTTGGTAAACCTAAAAGTTTAAAAGTTATACCTAATAAAACCAATATCAATAAAATAATAATTGGCAACATCGCGTATTTGAGGAATTCTTTAGTGACGTTTTTCATGTAATTAGAAGATAGATAAATATCCCATAACAATCAAATTAAATGTTTAAAATGATTCTTTTAAAAACTCTCTTTTTGTAGTTTGCAAATTGTTTCTGTTTTTGGTTATAATTATTTCCTTTTGTTGTTAATTTAAATACTATGCCTAAAGCTCCTGGAGAAACCTTTCTAAAAAATCTAAATCCAAATTTAACAGAACTAGATTCTGATTACTTGTATCACTTGGGGCTTGCTAGTGACACAAATGGGGGGCAGGAAACGTTTGAAGACGTTCGTTATGTTGCAATGATGGGGAGTGGGCCTAGAGCTTTTAGTTTTGCTGATGAGTTAGCGAGAGAAACAGGTGGAAGTTTTTCATCTCTAGGAAGAGAACCAAATAGAGATCTGGATGTGATGTCTCTTGTAAACCAACAGTTTGAAGCGGTACTAAAAGGTGATACGGACTTGTTAAGTGCGATGCAGGTTGTGAGGGATGCAGTGGCTAGAGAAGCCCAACTTCCTGAAATTATTGGTAAAGATGAAAGATATTGGATGTTTAAAGTTGATACTCCAGCTGGTGGTGTGATTTCTGTAAACCACCATATGGGACAACCAACTCACTCCATTTTGCTACATGAAACTACGAAATTACTACATCATGTTGGGGCGGACAGACGAGATGATCCTTTTGAATATTTTAGACTGGGTACTTCGGGAGGACTAGGTATTGAAGGTGGAGATGTTGTAGTTTCAGAAAGAGGTTTGGAGCCAACTGGTGAAGCTGTTTATAAACTTCATGTTTTGGGTGAACAAATAGAGTTACCTACGGAATTTGATCCTGACCTTGTTGAAAGAATGTTTGAATGTAGAGATGCGGTGGAGGGACAGGTGGTTAGAGGTGGTACTGTTTCTTGTGATGATTTCTATACTGTTCAAGCTAGGAGAGATGGTGCTTTTTGTATGGTCGCAAGTGAAGAGGCTAAACTGGAATATTTAGCAAAACTTCATAAGAAGGGGGCAAAAAATATGGAAATGGAAGCAGCAGGTTTTGCAGCATTCTGTCAGCATATGGGAATCCCAGCAGTTTGTGTATGTACTGCGTTATTAAACAGACTCAATGGTGATCAAGTTACGGCTACTCCAGCTGAATTGGCTGCTTATAGCCAAGGACCACAAAAAATGCTTATTGAGTATATTAAGAGGCAGGCTGCTTAATGATATAAATTTGACGTATGGTCTTCTTTTATAAGGAAGTTTTGGGGATGGTGGTTTGATAGAGGGGGTGGGGAAGTATTATATGTTTAGGTTGAATATTTTTGTGAATCTAGATGAGGTATTGAATTAGAACTTATCAATGAGACTTATTACAACTGTTGTGTCTAGCTCATTATATTGATTGATCGGCTAGTGCTAGTATGTTATAGATACGGATGTAATTATGATATTTTTTTAACTTTAAAATTATATGAAAAAGATTTGTTTAATATTTATTTTGCTTTTGATTTTTGTAGGTTGTCAGAATGAGGACATTCAGATTAATGAACAGCAAAATTTAGATATGGAAGATATAGCTTTGCAAACAGAAGAATCCTTAATTGAAATAGATGAGTCCTTAAACGTTGTTCCGGAAGAAAATAATTTTTCAACTATGAAAGCAGACTATTTTTTGTGGAATACTTATAATAATGAGCAATGGGGTTTTGATTTCAAATATCCGCTAAAAGCTGAGATAGTCAAGGAATCTGATGGATATGTTCGTATAGAGGGTATTGATGAGGGATGGGGTTTATTTGAAGTTTATATTTACTCTCCTCGTAAAGGATATTCCGGATGTGGTGAGTCAATATCTGATGGTGTTTTTGTTTCTTTGGGTGAAGTTATAGGATATAGATCTGAAGATAAAATGTGCATTGATATTGATGATGCTTATATCGTATTTTCTGGGAATCCTTACAGTACATCTCAAATGGCCAATGCAATTATAGATACTGTTGTGTTTGGTTACTAAAATGTCTGATTTTCTAAGTGGTGTGATTTGTCTTTTTCTTCACTCATTTTAAATTTATTATTTCTGGAGCCGCCGATGAGATTTGAACTCACGACTCCCACCTTACCATGGTGGTGCTCTACCCCTGAGCTACGGCGGCTTGTTTGTATTAATCCCTGGGGATTATGGGTTTGACAGGTCTCAAATTGTGAGCCTATTGCTTATATAAAACAGTAAATATTAAAAAAATCAACCTTAATGAGCTGGGATCGTTGATATATAGCACTGGTTTCCATTATAAATTCTTTCTTGATATTCCTACTGTGGAAATGGCCTAAATTTGGATATCCGGAGATCCCTTCTTCACTTTTCAGTGGGGTAGAAGGATTCTCCAAACTTTTTTCTGTTTCGTTCGCTATTTTATATAAAAGAATTTGTTAGTGCAAGTTTTTTGGGAAGAGCGCTTGACAAAGGCATGGAATCCTATAGAATTTCTGGGCTTTAAAAATTATTCATTTATGTCAAAAGTGAAAAGTCAATATTGTACGTGGAGATGTCCAGATTGTAACAAGCCAAATAGTGTTACAGCTTATGATAAACGTCGTGATTCTGAGATTAAAAAGGAATTAAGCATGTATTGCAATCAATGCAGAGCTCATTCTAATCACAAACGTAAAGATACGAAAAAAGGTAACTAGGATACCCCCTAACTAAACCCACATGAAGTTTGTTGTAAAACTACTTTTTCTGCCAGCATTTATGCTGGTTTTTTCTGCTTGTGGTATAGGGGAGTCTAGGGATTTGCCGCTTGAACGGCTTTTGCCTGCTGATATAGATGCGGTATTGGTATTGGACGCTTCGGATTCTGATCAACGTGAACAGATAGAATTATTGGTTGAACGCTTGCCGGATCTTAATTTAGAAGAGAAATTGAAAGACAATGAGTATGCGAAATTGATCAAACCTATATTGGAGGATGAATGGAAGCTTGTTTTTGGGATGAATTTTGAAGAGGAGGATGTGTATGTGCTGGGTGAGTTTGATGAGGAAGGGAAAATGGAGGATTTGATTGATTTGTTTTTTGAGGAAAGGGAGGATTACTGGATTAGTGAGGATAATGCTTTTTATTTAGCTGAGCATGATGATTTATTTGTTTTGACTAATAAAGAGGAGAATTTGGAACCCGTTGGTGGGTTTGGGGCGTTCACACATGAAGGGTTTGGTTATGCTTATATGAGTGTGTCTGGGGCTGCTAAAATTGCTGAAGTTGCACCAGGAATTTCTGGGTTTAATGCTGTTTTTTCTGCTGATGAAAATGGGGTTGTAATCGAGTCTAGCTCTGAAGAATTAAATTTTGATTTGGTGGAGTCTTCTGTGAATTTGGCTGATAAAGTTTTTGGGGAGAACTTGATTAGTTATAGTGAATATAATAATTTTGCTTTTCATTTAGACTCTTCTAGTCTTGATCTTTTGTATGATTTTGACGGAAGCATGTGGAAAGTATTGGCGGATAATCTTGAAATGTCAGAGGAAGAGGTGGAAAAACTCATGGCTGTTCCTTTTGCGTTTTCTTTGCATGAGTTTGGTTTATATCCAGGTTTTTCATTTTTGTTAGATGTGGATGATGAAACTCTTGATCAGGTGCAACGTTTGTCTTTGGCTATAGATGCTTGGATTGATAGAATGATTGTTGAATTTGATGCTTTAATGGAAGTTGAAGGATTTGGTGTTGGTGCTATTAAAAAAGATGTTGAGATTATTTCTGGTGTTGGAATGCATAAAGTTTCTTTTGATTGGGATGCTTTGCCAAAAGATATTTTGGCTGCTGCTGTTTTTGTGCCGGGCTTGAATGTGGAAGAGATTAAGTTGGAATTATATTATGGTGTGATTGATGGGATGTTTATTTTCGCTTTTTATCCTGATTTTGGAAAGGATTATGGTGAAAATCCTTTATCTGAAAATGATTTGTATCAAGAGGCTATGGAAAAAGTCGAGGGGCCTGGGTTTGCGCTTAGTTATTTTGAAACATCATCTTTGATTGAGATGACAGATAGATGGGTGAAAATGGCGACTGATGCTGAAATGATGACTGAAGAAAGTCGTGCTGATTATGATTTGTATATAGGGAAATTGATGGCTGCGGTGAGCTATATTGTAAGCAGTTCTGAGTCTGAGGAGAAGATTACTTTTACTAATGGGTATGTGAAAATTGCTGACGAACAGGATGAGGGCTAAAGCCCCATCATAAAATCTTTTAGTTCAGGGTCTATCATGTCGTTTGTCCAAACTGGGTCCCATACCATTTGGATTTCGTGATCTGTTACTCCCGGGTATGTTAGTATTTTATCTTGGATTTGCTTTACTAAAGCTGGACCAAATGGGCAAAGAGGTGTAGTTAATGTCATCCGGATTGTCGCGAGGCCGTTTTTGTCTATGTTTATATCGTAAATTAGACCAAGATCGACTACCCCAAGCTCTATTTCTGGGTCAATGACTTGGTTTAGCAAGGGCCAGTATTCTTCAGTTCTTTCTGCGATTGGGGTTGGTTTTTTTGTCATTTAGCTAATTAATTTTACTAAGTACTGGTTGCTAATTTCTCTAGCGGAAAGTTTAATAAATTATTTGTCTTTGTGTATGGCGGATTTGGTGGCAATGAGTCCTAATAGTGCGCATTTTACTCGTCCTGGGCTAATAGGTACTCCTAGCATGTCGTAGATTTCTTCTTTGTCGATTTTGATGATCTCTTCCTTGTTTTTGCCAATAAGTTCTTCCGTGAGCATGGATGTGGCGGCTTGGCTTATGGCGCAGCCGTTTCCTTGGTATGTAGCTTTGTCTACTTTCCCTGCTTTGTCGAAGTGTAAGAAAATTTCAATTATATCTCCACAGGATGGATTATGTTCTATAGCCTGTGATTGTGCGTCACTTTGTTTCGCTTTGTTGCGCGGATTTTTGTAATAATCGAGAATGATTTCTGAGTAGAGATCCATGTGAGTGAGAATTATTTAGGGTTTATTTAAGACTATTTGAATATTTCTATTGTTTTTTTCAGGGCGATTTTGGCTCTGTCTATATCTTCAAAAGAATTATGGATATAGAAGCTGAGTCTGGCTGTGGCAGGTAGGTTTAAACGTCTCATAAGTGGTTGGCAACAATGATGTCCGGCTCTTATTGCCACGCCTTCTTCGTTGAATACTGAGGCTATGTCGTGGGGGTGGGCGCAGTCCAAGGTGAAAGAAATCACTGGACTATTAGGGCTTGTGTATAAGGTTACTTCGGGATGTGTTGAAAACTTTTCAACAAGATATTCGTGTAGTGTTTTTTCGTGGGCTCTTATGTTTTTTAGGCCTATGTTTGTGATGAATTCTATGGCTTTTCGGAAGGCGATGACTCCGGCTATGTTTGGAGTGCCGGCTTCAAATTTTTCTGGTAAATCAGCCCAAGTTGAATTCTTGTCTTCGACAGTTTTTATCATTCCTCCACCATATTGATATGGCCGCATATTCTCAAGTAAATTGCGACGTGCGTATAATACACCTACCCCTGTTGGTCCTAGCATTTTATGAGCTGAAAATACTAAGAAATCACAATCAAGATCTTGAATATCTGTACTTTGGTGTCCTATGGATTGAGCAGCGTCGACTAAGACTAATGCGTCTATTGCATGAGCGTTTTTAATGGCTTTTTTTAGATCAGGTTGATGACCTGTTACATTTGACATGGCTGTGATTGCCAGTAGTTTTGTGTTTTCTGGAAGTGAGTAGTCGTCCTGTTCTAGCATGTGCAAGGTTGCGCCTGTTCTTTTTGCCAATTCTTGCCATGGAACTAAATTTGAGTGATGTTCAAAAACGCTTACTACTATTACATCGCCTTTTTTTATATTGTCATCGCCCCAGCTACTTGCAACCAGATTAATTGATTCAGTTGTGTTTCGTGTGAAGATGATTTCTTCGCTTTTTGAGTTGATAAATTCTGCTACTGTTGCTCGAGTTTTTTCGTATTCTGCTGTGGATTCTTCTGAAAGTGCGTGTATGCCTCTGTGCACGTTTGCGTTGATATTTTCGTAATATTCAGTAAGGGATTTTATTACAGAATTAGGTTTTTGTGTGGTTGCAGCGTTGTCTAGATATACTAAACTTTTGTCATTTATTTTGCGTTTTAGAATAGGGAACTCAGCTTGGATTTTTTTAATATTCATAGGTGTTTTGTAATTTCTTCTATTAATGTTTCTTGTAATTCTCCTTTTGTGAATTTTTGTAATTCGCTTTGCATGAATCCTTTTGTCATTAATTTTTCAGCATCTTCTCTGTTAATACCTCTGCTTTGTAGGTAAAAAAGTATAGTTTCGTCGATTTGTCCTATTGTAGCAGCATGTCCGGCTTTTACATCATTTGCTTCTATTTCCAGGCAGGGGGCGGTATCGGTTTGTGTGTCTTCAGATAGCATAAGAGTGTTGTGTGAAAGGTAGCTGTCAGACTGCTGTGCTTCAGGTTGGATAAGAATATTTCCTTTGTATATTATTTTTGAATAGTCAAACAATGCAGAACGTATGTGTTTGTGGCTTTTTGTATTAATAGTTTTGTGTTCTGAGATAGTTTCTAGTGAAAAATTTTCTTTATTTTTTCCTATGATTAAGGCTAGAAAATTGATGTTGGCGTTTTCTCCTTCCAATTTGAAAGTGAGTTTTTTTGTTCCCTCCCATCCTTTGGTTAGTATTGCTATGACTGTGATTTGAGAGTTAGCAGCTATTGTTATTTCACTGTTTTGTAGGTTATCCAGAACTAGAATTTGTTCTGTGTTTTCTGGAATATTTAATCTACTTGGAATTATTTCAAGATATTCAGGTCTGTTTGTGATGTTTTTTATGTTATTCATATGTGGATTTATCCTACGGACCCTGTCATTTCAAGTTCAAGCAATCTGTTGAGTTCGAGAGCGTATTCCATAGGGAATTGTTTTATGATTGGTTTTGCAAAGCCGTTTACTATAGTTGAAATTGCCTCTTCCTCGTTGAGTCCGCGTGACATTAGATAGAAAAGTTGTTCTTTGCTGATTTTGGCTACTGTTGCTTCGTGAGCGATTGATGAGTTTGGTTCTGCGATTGTGTTTGTAGGATAAGTATCTGAACGTGAGTGATCGTCTAGAATTAGAGCGTCACATGAGACGTGGTTTTTTGCATTTTTTGAACCTTTGTTTACTTTGATTAGTCCTCTATACGTTCCTCGTCCACCATCTTTGCTAATGGATTTAGATACGATTTTGCTGCTTGTGTTTGGAGCTGCATGGATTATTTTTACACCTGTGTCTTGGTGTTGTTCTTTTCCTGAAAAAGCTAAGGATTGGACTTCTCCTTTTGCTCCTTTGCCCATTAAAAATATAGCCGGATATTTCATTGTTACTTTTGATCCAATGTTGCAGTCTAACCAAAACATTTCAGCGTTTTTGTGAGCAAAAGCACGTTTTGTTACTAGGTTGTATATATTGTGTGACCAATTTTGAATAGTCGAATATTGGCAGCGTCCTCCTTTTTTGACTATGATTTCTACAACAGCTGAATGCAAGGATTGGCTTGAATAATTTGGGGCGGTGCATCCTTCTATGTAATGAAGATTTGCGTCTTCTTCTACGATAATAAGGGTGCGTTCAAACTGTCCCATGTTTTCTGAGTTGATGCGGAAATATGTTTGTAGTGGTAATCCGACATCAACACCTTTTGGCACATAAATAAATGATCCACCTGACCAAACTGCTGAATTTAGAGCTGAGAATTTATTGTCGTTAGCGGGGATTATGCGGCCAAAATGTTCGCGAAATATTTCTGGATATTTTTGTAATCCGACTTCTGTTGATTCGAAAATAACCCCTTTCTTTTTGAGATTTTCTTGAAGTGAATGATATACGACTTCAGATTCAAATTGAGCTCCCGTTCCGGCTAGGAATTTTTTTTCTGCTTCAGGAATTCCCAGTTTTTCGAAAGTTTCTTTTATTTCTCCAGGTACTTCTTTCCAGTTGTTTTTTGCTTTGTCCTGTGGGCGAATGTAGTAATGTATGTCATCTAAATCTAATTCTTTTAAATCAGCTCCCCATTTTGGCATGGGTTTTTCTTTGAATATTTTGAAAGCTTTTAGACGGTATTCTAACATCCATTCTGGTTCGTTTTTTTGTCGTGAAATTTCACGAACTATTTCTTCAGATAAACCTTTTGGACTTTTATACATGGCCTTATTGTTCGTTTTAAAACCGAATTTGTTGTTTTCGAAGGTTTTTATAGACTGCTTTGTTTTGTGAGGTACATTCATTTTTTATCGCTGTTGATGAATTTATCATATCCTTCTGTTTCTAATGCATTAGCTAATTTTGCTTCACCGGATTTGATGATTTTTCCTGCGTGCATTATGTGAATATGATGAGGTTTTATGTAGTTTAAAAGTCTTTGATAATGTGTAATTAGGAGAATTCCCGTATTGTGTTTTTTAAAGTTTTGGTTGATTCCGTTTGCTACTATTTTTAGGGCATCTATATCTAAGCCGGAATCAATCTCGTCAAGAAGTGCAATTTTAGGCTCAAGTACAGACATTTGAATGATTTCAGCTCGTTTTTTTTCGCCTCCAGAAAACCCTGTATTTACAGAACGGTTTATGAAAGAATTTTCCATTTTTAAGGTTTCTGTGTGCGTTTTAATGTCTTTAATGAATTCTCTAGGCGCGATTGTGTTTTCTTTATTTGCCTTTAGCATGGTGTTTTTTGATAGTCGTAAAAAATTGCCGAGAGTCACTCCCGGTATTTCTATAGGATGTTGAAATCCCATGAAAAGCCCCAGTTTTGCTCTTTCGTCTGTAGGAAGGTCTAGTATGTTTTTGCCATTAAATTCTACTTTGCCGCTAGTTATCTCATAATTTGGATGTCCCATGAGTATTTTGCATAGCGTACTTTTGCCTGATCCGTTTGGACCCATAATTACGTTTATTT
Source organism: uncultured Candidatus Peribacteria bacterium (assembly GCA_964406295.1). Taxonomy (GTDB): domain Bacteria; phylum Patescibacteriota; class Gracilibacteria; order UBA1369; family LOWO2-01-FULL-3; genus CAYORB01. Next base: position 14,666 of record CAYORB010000021.1, read on the forward strand.
CTCCTGACTTTATCGTGAGAGAAATGCCTTTTAGTATTTCTGTGCCATCTTCAGTTTTGGCATGTAGCTCTGTGATTGTTAAAGTGTTGTTCATTGAATTATATAAATTGACTTAAATTTTTTGATGAAAGATGATCAGCAATTTCTTGGTTTAATTTCTCTATTCCTCCACGTATTTTACAAATTGATTTGTTTTTACACATATGTGTTGTGATTCCCTTTAAACAAGGTGCTAGAGCTATTTCTCCTTCCAAAGCTTCGATAATTTCTTTTATACTCATGTTTTTTGGCTCTTTTGTTAAACTGTATCCGCCGTGTTTTCCTCTTGTTGATGTCAAAAGACCCGCCTGTTTTAGAATACGTGCAATTTTTTGTAAATATGTAAGTGAAACTTTTGTTGATTCAGCAATTGTTTGTATGGAAGTTTGTTTATCCATATCCGCCAAAGAAGAAAGCAGAAGAATCCCATAATCAACTTTTTTGGTAAGATGTAAGGCTCCGCTTCTTTGTCTAGTTCCATCGCAATTCATACTAAATTGGTACTAATTAATGTTTGGGTCTTAATTTAAAGAAAAATGTCCTTTGTGTCAATGGTTATGGCAAGTGTCGACAAAGCACCGTCGACAGAAAATCTAGGGCATTAAAAAGCATAGTGAAAAATAGGCACTCCTCCCTGGAGAGAGAATCTGTTGTGTGCTGCGTTGTCCGCAGAGTTAAGCTAAAATCTAGATGATTATGCAAATGCAATCCCCGGGGATTACACTACTTTTTTTTTACAAATATGACTAAAATTTATTTATCTGATATCTTGGCTTATGTTCATAAGCTTATATCTTTTAAAAATTATAATATGAAGATCAAAAAAATATTTATTCTATTAGGAATAGCGACTTTGTTTGCTAGTTCTTTTGGAACTGCTGCCTTTGCGGTGAAAAAGGGAGATTTTAATGATATTGATTGGTCGCATGATAATTATAGGGCGGTTGATTATCTGCATGAAAAAGGGGTGTTGGAAGGATATAGAGATGGTTCTGTGAAACCTGATCTTGAGATAAATAGGGCTGAGTTTTTGAAAATTGTTATGATGGCAGCTGGTAGTAAATTTCATGATTATGAAGAAAGAGAGAAAAATTTCTTTCCTGATGTTTCTTATGATGATTGGTATTACCCTTTTGTTGATAGAGCCACTGAGCTTGGTTATGTAAAGGGATATGATGATGGGTATTTTCGACCTGAGAAGAAGATCAATTTTATTGAGGCGAGTAAAATTATTGCGAATGTTTTAGATCTTGATGTTGATGGTGATATTAAGGGAGAGTGGTATGAAAAATATGTTAAATCTTTAGAAGAAGAAAAGGCGATTCCTAGGACAGTTAATTCTTTTACTAAAGATATTACGAGAGGAGAAATGTCTGAAATTGTTTGGAGAGTTAGTGAAAAACCAAGCGGGCGAAAGTATTTGACTTATTCTTTGATTGAGAAATCAGAGGAAGCGGCTAAAAATGATAATCAACTGGTTGCTTTTGATACTTGTACTGAAATTAAGGATTATGTTTCTACAAATACTACGTATAATGATTATAT
>CAYORB010000021.1:16349-19617 GCA_964406295.1 uncultured Candidatus Peribacteria bacterium
TCTTTTGAGGGACGATATGATAATTCACGTAAGGTTGATGATATGTTGTACATGGTGATGAATAAAACTGACTATGCGCCAAGGTATGAAAATGATGATTGGTATGATAATGATGTGATTGTTCCGCTTTATGTGGATTCTCGTAAAGGTGAGGTTGAAAAAGTAGCTGGATGTGGTGAGATTTTGCATTATCCACCTGGTGAAAGTACTAGTTATTTGACCGTTGTTGGGATAGATATTTCTGATTCAGATTCCAAAATTTCTAAGAAAGTGATTTTAGGTTCTGCTGGAGAAGTTTATGCTTCACGTGAAAATTTTTATGTGACTGAATCTAGTTATAATTGGTGGTGGAGAGGGAATTCTGATGAAGAAACTGTGGTTCATAAGTTTGGTCTTGGTGACACTGTTGATTATTTAGGAAAAGGTTCTGTTCCAGGTACGATTTTGAATCAGTTTTCTATGGATGAGTATAAAGGGAATTTCCGAATTGCGACGACTTTGGGTAGTCTTTGGGATGAGGAAAATCCGTCTACAAATAATCTTTATATTCTTGATGAAGATTTGAAAAGAGTGGGGGATATAGAAGGAATTGCTCCTGGTGAAAAGATTTATTCAGTTAGATTTATGGGGAAAAGGGCATATATGGTTACTTTCAAAAAGGTTGATCCTTTCTTTGTGATAGATGTGGCTGATGCAGAAAATCCTAAGATTCTTGGTAAATTGAAAATCCCTGGATATAGCGATTATCTTCATCCATATGATGAAGACCATATTATAGGTTTTGGTAAGGAAGCAGTTGCGGCTGATGAAGATGATGTTTCTAGCCGAAATTTGGATTTTGCTTGGTACCAAGGGATGAAAATTGCGATGTTTGATGTAACTGATGTTTCTGATCCTATTGAATTACATAAAGTTGAAATAGGTGATAGAGGGACAAGTAGTCCTTTGTTATATGATCACAAAGCTCTGCTTTTTGATAAATCTAAAGGTTTAATGTCTTTTCCTGTAACTGTTTATGAACTTTCTGAGGATGAAAAAAATGATCCTAAAACTCCATCTAATACTTCTGGTGATCCAGTTTTCCAAGGAGCTTATGTTTACGATGTGAGTGTGAAAGATGGTTTTGAATTAAAAGGTAAGGTTACTCATTATTCAGAAGATGAGATAGCGCAAAAAGCCGGTAGTTATTGGTGGGGAGATAGGGATATTAGCCGAGTTTTGTATATAGGGGATTATCTTTATACTATTTCTCAAAGTGTTGTGCAGGCTAACGCGTTGGATGGTTTAGAGGAAGTTGCGGAAGTTGAATTGGCAGGAGGAGAGGATGATTATGACTATGAGGTTTATTAAATAGGTGCTTCGCGAATAGTAAAAAAGACCGACAGCTTATGCTGTTGGTCTTTTTGTTGGTGAAGGATGTTTTTGTTATTCAGATGATGCTGTTTCTTCTTTTTTTAGGTATTTTTCTTTGATATATCTAATAAATATGTCTGGATAAATAGTGTTGAAGCCATTAGATAATATTGTAAAAAGAGTTTCACCGTTTTCATTTATTTCTATTGAACAGGTATCTAGTTTAATTGTTTGTCCTTCTGGGATTATAATATCTATTATTCTTTTTTCATTTATTGATTTACGGGACATAAGATACAACTGGTTGTTGGTGGTAGCACTGAAATCATTGTTAATTGTGTTAATCCAGTTAAAGAATATGTCTTCAGTAGTTTCCAAATATGTTTCTTGTATTGTTTCATATTTTTTTTGTATGTCTGTATTTATTTTAAGTCGTTTTTTAAACTCTTCCTTTGACTCTGTTTGTTTTTTAGTAGGATCTACATAACCCTTGTTATAGTTATAAAGATCAGGATTTTTTCTGTAAAATTTACGTATGGCTAGAAAAAATTTATTTAATTGTCTTTCTGATGTATATAAATTTTTCCTGCAAAGAGGCAAAAGTTTATCCATTTTTCTTTCAAGTTTACTTGTTTGGATGGAAATTCTTCCTACTTCAGGAAATTTTTCTATTATATCAGATTCTAGTTCTTTAATTAATTCTCTACGGCTTATGATACCTTTTGTATCTATAGCGCGTTTACGCATTATCCTGTAATTGATTTGACCGTCATTGTCTAGGCTAATTTCTATGTCAAGGTCCCTATAATTACCATTGTGCAGAATTGGGTACGTGCGATTTCTGTTAGGGGCATAGCTATTCATCTGTTTTAAAGATAAATTATCAACTTTTTTATTTAATTTAGGGCTAGATTTAATGGTTGTAAGTATTTTTTCAGATTCTTCTGTGAATATGCGATTCAGGGCTTCTTTGTATTCTTTTAGTAGTTTTCTAAATATAGTTTTTAATGCTGCTTTTCCTTTTGTTTTACGCAGATCGGAACCAATTGTGCCGCATATCTTGTTCATGTCATAGAATTTTTCATTTGGCATGCCGTTTGTAAAAAAACGATCAGATCCTTGAATTTTATCCATTATCCCATCAGGACGCAGCTTTCTAATTATCTTTTCATAATCATCTAAGGTTTCTGATTTTTTCTTGGCTTTTTCTTTTGTCTTTTTCGGTGCTTTTTTTAGAGCATCTGAGGCCTCTTCTTGTGTTTCTTCTAGTGTAGCAGAAATGTTAGTTTCAACTGATTTAGTTGCGGTTTGTCTAGCTTTTTTGACTTTTTCAGTTCCTTTGGAGTTATCTATTAGTATTGGTAATTGTGCATACAGTTCTGAGAAAGCAATTAGTTTTTTTGCATCTATTAATACACTTAGTGTGCCGTCTGGTTTTTTTGTTGTATCTATGTGTTGTTTGATGTAGCTTGCAAGATCGAATGTTTTCCCCCTATCACGTCTTTTAACATAATCTTTACATCTCCATCTGGCATCTTTGATTTGATCTTTAAGATTTTTGATTCCGCCTACTCTGCCTGTGATTTTACCAGTAGTGTCATTTTTTGTTCCAGCTAAACCAAATCTATAACTAATTAGTTTTTTGAAATCAATTGATCCGTCTTTCTTATCCACAAAATATTTATATTTACGTGGGACTTCTTTATTAGAACCTTCTGCTAAATCGAGAACTTCTTTTAAGCGTTTAACAGTGTTTTTGTATAGAGGTCTATTTGCTCTAATTGCTTTTTCTTTACGCTCGAAAGATTTACGTTTTTCTATTCCCATGTTATTTGTTTTTATTTTATGGACTGGTGGTATTATACTACAAAACGAGTGTTTTGTAAAACCCGAAGGTTAATTGAAAATCCCTGGG
>CAYORB010000022.1:0-2821 GCA_964406295.1 uncultured Candidatus Peribacteria bacterium
GGTTCGAATCCGATAGGTGGCTCCAGAAAGTAATCTGAAATGCATCTTTGAATTCAACTTCAGATGTTTTTTCGCACACCTACTTACATTAGGCTTAGCTCAAAAAATCTTTGTTTCATCCAAATCTGCTATTTCAGATTACTTTCTGCAAGGATACCTATAAACGATGAGACTCTTTGGCGAGGAAGTGAATCGATACCGTCCCATTTGGGGCGCTTTTGTGTTACTTACATAAATCTTCTACTCAATCAGGCCGTCCTTGCTATAAAACTAAAAGCTGATTATCATAATATTGGCTTTTACAATCAAAGGTATGTCATATTTAGTAGTGTTCACTCAAGAAAAAAAATGGAGATTTTTCAGCATCGGTACCAGCATTGCCAGGATGTTTTTCTCAAGGTGAAAATTTGAATGATGCTAAAAAAAATATTCAAGAAGCAATCGTATTATATTCAGAAGGTGAAGAGATTGAAGAAACGCCTTAATTTGAAATGCAAATAGTTGGCTCTGTTGATATTGAGTTCCAAGAGGGGATTACGGATGCACTTTTGGATTATGAAAATTCAAAAAATAAGAGTTTTGTAGATTATGATTCTGTGTTTAAAAAATGAAGTAGATAAAATTATAAAAAATTAGAGAGATTTGTTTTTTAATAAAAATTTGACAGCACTGTATCTGTAAAGATATAAGTTTTTTTTGTTTAGTTTTTTATTTATAAATTCAAATTATAATCATGGAGATTGATAAACTTGAAAGAGAGATGACAGAGCCTGCAAAAGCAATGCCCATAGAGGAACTTATGACCCTGGATGGTTTTAATGGTGTAAATTCGTATAAAGTTTTTGGTTTAGAGCTTGAGCAAGATACAACTCCCCCTTATGTGCAAAGTCTTATTGTAATTGAAATGACATTAGGTGGAGCATCTATAGATAATAGCCCCTTTCAACTCGATAGTTTTTCAGCTTTAACTGATGGGCTTACTCTTGACGGCAAAGTCAGAATGGTTGTTATTTTACAACATTATTCCAATGAGATAGATAAAAAAATTTCATGTTTTCAAGAACCATCGACATCTCCTATACAATTAACACCTCCTATGTCGTATGATGGCTTAATGCACGCACGTTTTCAAACTATAAAGAGTAACTCTCAAGCCCTTGAAAGTGCTAAAAAGTGGATTGAAGATATAATGAATAGCATAGATGATGAAACCATTGATGCATGCAGAAAACTTGGTAATCCAGATTTTTTTACTGCTCTGGAAATGATAGATGGATTTTTAGTAGAACCTGCAGATGAGCCAATAAAACCTCCTACAGTAGCGGATCAAATTGCAGCTGCTCGAATAACAATCAACAAATATTTAAATGGCGATCTGTTTTAATAATCCTAATCATATTCTTTACTTCTTAAAGGAAATGAAATATTTTGTAGTTGCTATGTGAGTTTTGTTCAATAATTACCCCAATACTATGGCTAAAGATCATTCAATGGATGTAAGTGTGAGTTTTGATTTTCAGGAGATGAGAAATGCTATAGATCAAGCACAAAGGGATGCTAAAACTAGATATGATTTGAAGGATTCTAATATTGAGATAGAATTGACTGAGGATAGCGTGAAAGTTAATGCTCAAAGTGATCATCAAATTGAATCGGTTTATGGGATAATTGTTCAAAAAATGATTAGTCGTCACCTGTCACCAAAGATTTTGGATAGACAGAAAATGGAGGAAGCTGGTGGTATGAGAATGCGACAAGAAATGAAATTAGTTAAAGCATTGGATCAAGAAAATGCTAAGAAAATCTCAAAGCTGGTGAGAGAAAATTTTGAGAAATGTAAACCTGTTATACAAGGCGATACAATTCGAATTTCTTCAAAATCTATAGATGATTTGCAAGCAATCTCTAAATTTTTACAAGAAGATGAGTCTATCGTTGTTCCTCTAAGCTTTGGGAATTATAAGTAACCCTTATTACAGGGATTAATTGCTCGGTTTTTCGCATTGCTACTGCTATGTCATCTTTTTCTGATTCTATAACTAAATGAATGTCAGAAAATTTTTCTTCAGCGTCAATTGGAGCAACATCTAATGACCGAATGTTCACACGAAATTTCCTAAGTCTGGTTGTGATTCTAGCCAGGACACCAACGTCATTTCTAACTCTAAGTGTGGCCTTGAATAAGTGCATCTTCGTCATATTTTTGTTCTTTATCTTGTAATAAATCTGCGTCGCAGAGGGCCTGATGGCCAAGAGCGGTACCTGGTGGCACCATTGGATATACATGTTCATCTGGATCTACCTGGAAAGTAATCAAAGTTGGACCTTTTACTTTGCGAGCTTCACGTATGGCATGTTCAGCTTCTTCATAGGTTTTAGCTCGCCACGCTGGGATTCCAAAAGAGTTCGCCAAAGCTACGAAATCTGGGTTTTCGAATTCTGAATGAGAAATGTTTCCTTTGAAAAGCAAATTTTGCCATTGCCTAACCATTCCTAAAGCGGAATCTTCCATAATAGCAACATGAACAGGGATATTATGTTCAGCCAGCGTAGCAAGTTCCTGAACATTCATCATAAAACCACCGTCTCCTGAAATTGCCCAAACTTCGCGGTTTTCATCAGCAAAATGAGCTCCCATGGCTGCAGAAACTCCATAGCCCATGGATCCAAGCCCACCTGATGAGAGATGAGAGTTTGGATTTTTGAAACGGTAAAATCTAGCCGTCCACATCTGGTTGCGGCCAACATCACCAGCTACTATTGCTTCACCTTCCGTTAAATCTGATATTAAACTAATAATACGTGGTTGACTAAGACCATT
>CAYORB010000022.1:2921-19552 GCA_964406295.1 uncultured Candidatus Peribacteria bacterium
ATGTCCTTGAGGAAAGTTTCCTAAACCAAGGAGAGTACTTAAAACTGGAATGTTATGTTTTTCAGAAAATTCTAATAATTCTTTTTGTGCACCCGAAATCTCCACACCATGACCAGCCAAAATCAAAGGTTTTACACCTGGGCGAGATAAAATTTCGTCTATTTTTTTGATAGCGTCATCTGAACAGTTTTCTGGATAAGGTTTGTAACCAGGAAGATCCATTTCAGCATCCGCATTTGGTTCTATTTCCTCAAACCATACCCCTTTTACAATATCTATATGTACAGGTCCCGGTCGTCCTGTCTGTGCGATATGAAAAGCTTCCTTTATCACACGATGTATATCTTCCGCTTTTGTTAGTAAATAACTATGTTTTACCACTGGCATTGTCATTCCTATCACATCTGTTTCTTGGAAAGCGTCGCTACCTATGAATTCATCGCCTACCTGGCCTGTAATATAAATAATTGGAATAGAGTCCATCATTGAATTTGCCAGAGCTGTGAGCAAGTTTGTGGCCCCTGGCCCTGATGTGCCAAGACAAACCCCAACATTTCCTGTAACACGAGCGTATCCTTCAGCGGCAAAGCCTCCTCCCTGCTCATGACGTGGGAGTATGTGTTTTATATGATGACCGTATTTATTTATCTTGTCATACAAAGGGAGAACAACACCCCCTGGAATACCAAACATAACCTCTACACCCTGATCTGCCAGCGCCTGACAAAAAATATCAGAGCCTAATTTTTTCGTTTCGGACATTTCTTTATTTTATTAATATATGGGAGTACACCAATGTTCGTAGCCTGGAAGCTCTGCCATTGATGCTTTTGTCAGTAATTCTTTCAATTTTTTACTATATTTCCCCATTTTTCCCTTAGAAATTTTGCGTTGATCTACTGACTTGATCCATGCCAATTTCGCTGCTGTCCCAGATAAGAAAAGTTCGTCTGCGCCAAAGAGCATAGATCTATCAATGTTTTCTTCACGTATACGTAAACCAAGTTCCGTGTCTGCAAGCTCTATAAGAGTGCGACGTGTAATTCCGTTGAGAATATTTGCTGATAATGGGGGAGTCCAAAGTTCGTGATCCTTGACCATAAAAATATTAGCGCCACTAGCTTCACAAACATTGGATTGACGATTTAGGAAAATAGGCTCTTTATACCCATTTCTCAGGGCTTCGGTTTTTGCTACAGCTGAAGCTACATAACCTCCTGTACTTTTTGCTTTCACAGATAAAATATCGTCTTCAACTCTTCTATAGCTTGAAATACAAGTCTCCAACCCTTTACTGGCATCAAAATAATCTTTTAAAGAAATCATATAAATCGCCAAATCATCATCTGGATTATCAAAACGTGGAGTTAATTGAGTTGAAGCACTGTATATTGTTGGTCTTATATATGCATTTTCACGTACTTTATTTTTTTTCAGTAAATCTGTGATGATTTTTAGGAAATCTTTTTGTGAATAATTAAATTTAAGACCCAAAATAGTTGCTGACTGTTTCAATCTTTTGTAATGATTCTCAAAACGGAATATATACAACTGTTTCCTCTCAGAACACCAATTTACACGCATGCCAGAAAAACACCCCTGACCGTATTGGACGACTTTAGATTGTATAGAAATCGTAGCGTCTTTGGTCTTGCAGATCTTTTTTCTAATGTATGAGTATGGGTAGTTTTGTGACATATTTTTGTTATTAATGATTTTTATAATATAGGAAGTTATAGCATTTTTCAAAAGCGGTGACTGAAGCAACTATCACATCTGGAGAAGTCGCTTGCGCTATTATTTGCTTACCATCTTTATCTTCTGCTTTCATTACAACTTTCACGGTCGCTTCTACCCCTCCTGTGAAAATTTCTACATTATAATCTATCAATTTCACCTCCAGCTCATCATGTTCTTTTATACTTACTTTAATCGCCGTAATGATGGCATCAACCGCTCCCACACCTTTTGCTTGGCCTATTAAAACTTTATCTCCGTATTTTATTTTAATACTGGCTGTAGCCTCTTGGTATTTTGATGTTTTCGCTTCAAAATCAACTACATCTAGAAATTTATCTTTCATTTTATGCTCATCAAGCTGGGTTTCAACTATGTTTTGCAAATCCTGTTTTGTTAATTTCTTTCCCTTATTTTCGAATTCTCTAATATCCTCAGCAATACCGTTTAAAATAAGTTTGTTTACTTTGATACCAAATTCTTCTTTGATAATTTTTTCCAATTCTTTTGTACTTGGAATTTTTTTCCAAAGAACTTTATCGCGGTTCTTCATTCCTTCAGACTGAATCTGGTAAAGTTTATGTTTTAGATAATTATTAACCTCTGAAAGTTCAGGATCTATTGTAGGCGGATCTGGGATAATCTTTACTGCTGACTTTGGATCTTTGAGCCCATTCCCCGTAGCTACACAAACTATTACATCATCGTCTTCAAAGAATTTCTTCTCTGTTAGTTTCTTGAGAGCAGCAATAGGCAAGGCTCCTGACGGCTCAACGAAAATCGCTTCCTCTTTTGCCAAAAGTTGCTCAGCTTCCAAAACTTCCTGATCAGAAATCTGTACACAAGTACCATCAGAATCACGAACAGCGTCCAAAATCTTATTCCCATCAAAGGGGTTTGCCACAGCCACTGCTGAACATACTGTATTTACTTTTTCTATTGGTGAATAGTTCTTGTCTTTGCGATCAAATGCTGCACAAACTGCATTTGCCCCTTCAGGCTGAACTGCCACTACACTAGGCAAAGAATCTATTAATTCCAATTTTTTCAATTCCACAAATCCTTTCCAAATTGCTGATAAATTTGTACCAACCCCAACCGGGCAGATCAAATAATCTGGAGCTTTCCAGCCTAACTGCTCAGCTATTTCGTAGGCTTGGGATTTCTGTCCTTCCTGTCTGAAAACGTAGTCGCCAGCGAGATAAAAACCATGTTTTTTTGCCATTTCTTCAGCTAATTTTGCACAGGTTGAATAATCTCCACGTACCTGAATTATTCTTGCACCATAAGACAAACTTTGAGCTAATTTCCCAATTGGTGTCCCTTCCGGAACCAAAACATAACAAGGTATTTTTGCTATTGAACAATATGCTGAAACTGAAGCCGCCATATTACCTGTAGACGCTAAACACACTGCCTTTGCTCCCATTTCCAAAGCTTTAGTTACTTCTACCAAAGTACCTCTATCTTTAAATCCTCCAGTTGGATTTGTACCTTCATTTTTTACGTATATTTGTTCGTTTTTGTATAGTTTTGATAGATTTTCACATTTATGCAAAGGAGTACCACCTTCATTTAAAGTTATGATTTTATCAAGATTTAAAATTGGATAAAGAGTCAAATATTTAAGTGCTGAAATTGGCGCATTCTTCATCGCATATAAATTCAATCTCTTCTTAATAAAGTCATAATTGTAAATCGCATCCAAAGGTCCACCACACTCTAAACATATAGTGCAGGTTGTTTTTTCATCATATTCTTTTTGGCATTCCGTACACTCTAAAGTATAAAAATTTTCGTTTACTGTGACCATATTGTTAATTTAAATTAAATAAAAAAATAACCCTCTGCGTTTTGCTAGAGAGTTAAGACATGAAATACTGCTCTCTAAGCTTAGAGTATAATAATAATGACTACAATAATGTTGAAAGCGAGCTTTTTCATTGTTTGGATTTTAGATTATGTGAGTTGCTTTGTAAAGTTTTAGTCTAAAGTTTAATCTCAGCATCTTTGAGAATGGCGTGTAAGGTTCCCTTTGGAATATCTTTGTTATGAATGGGGACTACTACTTTAATATTTTTCTGTTCATTTTTAAATATTGCATGGCTGCCATTTTGTCTAATAAAAACAAAGTCATGCTTTCTCAACAATTTTATTAATTTGCTGGGAGTTAAATTATATTTAAACATGACTTTTCTTCTTTGGTTTATTCATTTCAACGACTGTAATTACAGCTTTTAAAGATTGATTTTCAATTTCATCTTCCATGTAAAGCATGACAGCATCTTTGAGATTTTTTAGTGCTTCCTTCTTGGTTGCACCGAAAGTGTGGCATCCGTGTAACTCTGGACAATATGCATGCCATTTATCCCCATCTTGTTCTAATTTGAAAGTAATAGACATAATGTTTATTAATTGTGTTTTTATTCTATTCTTATTATGAGTTTTTTTCAATATTTCCGTAAAAAGAGTCTGTTTTTGTAATTCGTTTGCATAAAAAACGATTTTCGCTATAATCTGCCTACGTTCTTTTCAAAAAATGGGTCGGTACTAAAGTGGTCAAATAGGGCAGACTGTAAATCTGCTGGCTTCGCCTTCGAAGGTTCGAATCCTTCCCGGCCCACCATTACTAAAGTTCTCAACTATCAAAGGATTAATTTCTTTCTTCAATATCGAGTGACATAAAATTATTCTCATCTATATTTTTTGCTTCTCTAAAATTGAAACTATATCGTTAATTTTTTCTATCACACCCCAAAAATAGGGAGTTTGTTTCAAAAATGACTCATAGCTATTCTGTTCTCTTGCACTATGATCTTCTAATTCATCTTTCCATTCCCAAAAATCAGGAATTGATTTCAAATATTTATTGTACAAAAATAAGGCATTTTCATAATCTTCCTGTTTATAAAGCATGTCTGCAAAAGCTCTTATCCAATTTGGATGATAGGGGTTTTTCTCAAGTGCCATTGTATAAAACTCACTTGCTTTGTCGGGGTCTGTTTTTGAATAGAAATTTCCTTTCCATGCCAAAACATTTCCTGAATCTCCTTCAATTTGCTCTAAATAATGCAATGATCTTTCCATACTGCTTCTATCTATAAACATGAGTTCATACCATAATTCACTGTAATATGGAGTATAATAGAGAGCTTCTTTGTGTTTATTTACTGCTACTACATAGTCAATACTATAATTTTCTTTGGACTTTGAGTACGATATTTGAGACATCCATGGCTTAAAAACAGTCATAAATCCTATAAAAAGACATATAGATACCATTACTATTCCCAATAATATACGCTGCCATGTTTTGAACGTGATTGTAATCTGATCTTTCTTATTCAAACTTAATATTCCACCAAAACAAAAAGCAATTAATACGCTTATACTAATATCGGGAAAAGCAAATTGGTTTTGAATTATATTTGCTATTATTAGTAAAGAAAGCACTATTTCTGTTTTATTTTTGGATTTAAAGAAAATTTTGAACATATATCCCAATATGGCCAGATAAATTAGCAATGCAAAAAATCCATGAGAAAAGAAAACTTCCAATGTTTCGTTGTGAATTCTATCAGCTGAAATATTAATATTCTCTTCTAATGTAAGAAATTCTTTTGTGATTATTTCAGGGAAATATACATAAAAACTTTCTCCACCATAACCTAGAATTGGACGTTTTTTTATTAAATCTAAGGTTCCATCCCAAATCTCGATTCGTGAATTCAATGATCTCATTGAAATATCAGAAAAAGAATATCTATCCTTTGGTAAAAGTGCAAAAATAAGACTTATTATCAGAACTCCCAGAAGTGTCACTTTCTTGTGTATTTTTATTAAATTAAAAATACATTTTGCATATCTAATTGTTATTAAAAAAATGGTTATAGCTAATCCTAAAAGAGCTGTTCTAGTTCCTGAAAGAAATAATGTAGTTATAAATAAAACAGTTCCTAAAAAATATAGATATTTAAAGTATTTCTTTTGTGCTGTAAGTGTTAAATAGCCTCCAATTATCGTTTGCAGAAGCATGAATTGCCCAAGATAGGAAGGGTTTCCCAAAAAACTAAAAACTCTGCCTGCAAAAATATTAGTACTATAATGTGAAAAAAATGGATCAATCCCAAACTTTTGTAAAATTGAATGAATTGATATAACTAAAGCACTTGCAAATGCTATCTTTAATAATTTAGAAATAACTTTCTCTGATAAAGTCAACGCACAGTAAATGAGAAAAACAAACAAAAATAGTTCAATTATAAATCCAAAACCACGGCTGTATGTTCCGTATAGAGCTATAGTAGGTGTACTTGAAAATATGTTTGTAACCGCAAAAATACTTATTTGAAGTATTAGAAGTAAAAATAGTGGAGAATTTGTGATTTTTTTGAAACTAATTTTTTTTCTATAAAAAAAAGTTGATGCCATTCCTAATAAAGTACAAATAATTACTGCTTTGAAAAATAGTTCTTTTCCCTGTGTAAATGTATAAATGAAAGATGGATTCCAAAAAAGCGGCACTAAAAAGAGGCTCAATATAATGGGTATAATATAAGCCTCTTTATGATTTTTTTTAATAAAACTATTTACCTTAGTCATTATTTAGATAATGGTCTGAATATGAACTCTTCTGGGTTCTTTTTTTCATAAAGTTCTATTAACTTATCTTTTTCTTTTTCAGATAATGTGAACTTTCCAGGATTATTTTTATAATAAGTTCTTGTTGCAGATTCATATTTTTTCTTATTTTTCTTATAGTCCTCTTGCGCTGCGTTTCTTAAAGTCTTTTCAGTTAAGTTTTCTAATTCCTTAGTGTCAATGCTAGAAGCAGTTGATTTGTCTACAGCTACGGCTGAAGCTACGGAAGAAGTCACTCCTGAAACAACAACAGATGCAACCCTAGATGTTCCTGCAGAAGAAGTTACTTCAGAAACTACAACAGATGGAACCACACTGGTCATAGGACTAGCTACAGCTGATACAACTCTACCCTTGTGAGAATATAGCTTTGAAAAATCAATTTGTGATATTGCTGGTTTTTTGAAGAAAAAACGTCCTTGGAATAATTCTGATTGGCTAGCTAGCGCTAAACTGCTCACCACAAGAACTGCTACTATTCCGATTATTATTTTGTTGTTTTTTTTCATGAACTAGAGGTTATTTTTTAATCTTCCTTAATTTTACCATAAATTTATATGATAAAGATAGGCTTGATGTTTTGTGAATTGGTCAGCATGGCCAAGGATGTTATATTGCTTGTATGAAAAATAAAGAATTATTAGGAAGTTTGTTAGCTGCTTTGTGTGCCATGTCTTTTTCTTTTGAATGGTGGTTTGTGAGGGAGCTGGATAAATTTGGATAATAATGGTGGAACCCATTGCCCAAGGAGGAACTGCTTTTTTGATTGCTGGGGAGGTACTGAACTTTTGGCAGGGGATTGGTGTTATTCTAGTGTTTTCTGGGATTTTTATAGTGCAAAATAAAGCTGAAAAAACTAGTCTGGAAGATGCTACTGAAGGAGTGCTTATTTAAGTACTAGTTTGTTTCTTTATGAATATTCTCTTCTGTTACTGCTTTAAGCAAATCGTCTAGGTTCTGTGTTGATTTTTTTATGATTATTCTATTTTTTTTGCCATAGTAATGGCGTTTTATCCACTGCTTTTTTAAAACTGGAATTGTTAAAATTGATAATACAAAGCCAAATGTTGGCACAATTGCGTTGATAAATGGTTTCGATAAATCAGCGAAATAAAAAAATATAACAATGACAATGTAGGTTAAAACCACTATAAGTATTTTACGATAAAAACTGGTTTCCCAAGCCTTATCAGCTTCAACTTTGGTATTTCTCGCTTTTATTTTGTTAATTTCTTGTTCTAATTTTTTGTAATCGTTCATAAATGTATCATAGCAAATCTCGTATTGTTTTGTGAAAAATAAGTTTGTAATGTTGTTGTATGGAAACACTTTTACCTATAATTATCATTTCAATAGTTGTGTTATTGATTGGTGTATACAAAGAGAATAAATCATTGCAAAAATGGGGCTTGATTGGGATTATTCTACCGATTTTTCTTTGGATATTGTTGTTTTTGTATATTTATTTATTTGTTCCTTATCCGTAAAAGCTAATTCTGCAATTTCCAACCTGATCTGAGGACCATGTAGGTCACTACTCCCATAGCAAAAGTTACTCCTGAGGTGATTGCTAGACTTTGGATAATCGGAAACTCTACAATACCCGTGAAACCATATCGTAATAGGTTAATCATATGCACTATTGGATTGATACTTGAGACTGTTTGGGCGATTTCAGGAAGTGTGCTGATTGGGTAAAATACTCCACCAAGGAAAATCATTGGCATTAGTACGAAATTCTGTATAAATGCGGCACGGTCGAATTCGTCAGCCCAAATTCCTACAAATAGACCAACAAATGCGAAGAATAAAGATACGAGTAGTAGCGTTATTAGTATTATTCCTATTGAAGTATAAGAAAAGTCTACGAAAAATAGAGCTGTTATAAATGTCATAGCGCCTACAATTAGAGCGCGGAGCACTGCGGAAGATACGAAGGCAAGCATTATTTCTCCGCGCCCTATTGGCACTGTCATAAGGTCGCGCACAAGTCCTTGGTATTTCATGATGATTATTGAAGAGGAAGGGTTCTGATATGCGTTATTAACCATCCCTAAAGTAATAAGCCCTGGTACTAAAAACTGTAAATAACTTACACCCTGTATTTCAGGAATGGCTCTGTGTAGCGAAATTCCGAAAATTGCGAAATATAAAAGGTTATTCACCACTGGGGCTAAAATAGTCTGGGTATACACTTTCATGAATCTTTTTGTTTCGCGCTTGAACATGGTCCAAGTACCTAGCGGGTTAGCCATTCTGTCTATAGGTTAATTGTATAAACACATCCTCAAGACTGCGACCTTTGAGGTCTATATCCATCAAGTCTAATCCTTGGATGGCCTTAAGTACTGAGGATAGATTTTCTTGTTCGAAGGTGAGGACAAGATCATGATCATCTACTTTTTTTGGTTCGAATGCTTTTAGAGGATCTGGGATTTTTGTTAGCTTTTTTGTGAACGTTAGAGTCATCTGTTTGCTGCTACCCATGGACTTTATCAGCTTTTTTGTATTGTCGAGAGCTACAAGTTCACCTTTGTGTATGATTCCCGTTCGTTTGCAAAGACTTTCCGCTTCTTCTAAATAATGTGTAGTCAACAAGATCGTAAGTCCTTGCTTATTTAACTCACGCATATATGTCCAAAGTGTGTGACGAAGTTCCACATCTACACCTGCTGTTGGTTCATCTAAAATTACCAATTTTGGTTTGTGAACCAATGCCTTTGCGATTAAAAGCCTACGTTTCATTCCACCTGATAAAGCACGAGTATTTGCGTGTTTTTTATCTTGTAACCCCAGCTTTTCTAAAATCTCATCTATGTATTTCTGGTTGTTTTTAACTCCGTAATACCCTGATTGGATCTGTAAAACCTCGTTTATAGTGAAAAATGAATCAAAACTGATCTCCTGAGGAACAATTCCCAGTAAAAACTTGGTCTCCTCACGATGCTCGTCTATGTCCATGCCAAAAACTTTGATTTTACCGCCACTTTTTGTGTTTGGGCCGGCAAGTATGTCGATCAAAGAGGTTTTCCCTGCGCCATTCGGTCCAAGCAAAGCAAAAAATTCACCTTTTTTGACATCTAAACTCAAACCATTCAAAGCACGAGTACCTGAACGATAAGTTTTCTCTATATTTTGAATTGAAAGCGCTGTTTCCATAGTGGAGCTAGGTTAGTCTAATGATTTTACTTAGTCAAACTCATAAATATTGGAACTTATAATGAAGTTTTTGTTGAAAATATTTGAAGAACACGTATAATACTATTGAAAGTATTGATAAAAATGTTAATCAAAGTACTATGAACAATATTGTTACAGCCCAAGAGTTAAAAACAAAGGGTATCTCAATTGCTGATTCTTTCGCTGCACAGGGCCTTGAAACAGTTATAACTGTAAGGGGAGAGGAGAAGTACGTGATCTTGCCAAAAGCACAATATTACACTCTTAAAGAACATGAGCTTGCTATAGCACTGTCAGAATCTGAACAAGATTTAAAAAATGGTAAATATCATGAAACTTCAATCGAAGAACATATAAGTAGAATTACAAATGCCTAAGCTGATTTTCACAGAAAGTTATGAAAAGAGAGTTAAAAAATTCATAAAAAAACATCCTGACCTGAAGGATAAATATGTCAAAATACTCAAACTCCTTGCGATAAAACCTTACCACCCTTCACTAAAACTACACAAGCTTTCTGGGAAGCTATCTAAACTCCACAGCGTTTCCATCAACTTGTCCTACCGTATTACAATTCATTTTATTATCAAAAAAGACACGATTATCCCCATAAATGTTGGAACTCATAATGAGGTTTATTAGTCACTTTCCATTGCCAATCCCCAATAATTGTAGTAGTTTTTTGTCTTAATATTTTTATCTTCAAAAACATGAGTGAACAAATAAAAACATAGTTTCAATTAGACCAAGATCCGACAAATAGCCTTATTGCTAAGCTTGAACAAATACGTGGCTTATTAACTGATGAAAGCGAAGTGTTATTCCTTAATGATTATGTTTCGCAACTAATAACTTCAAGAGAGGGGCTTCCGGAAGATCCTGATGCAAGAGTCACCACCTTTAATGGAATGCAGAAGGGGATAGAGGGAGTAATGAATTCTTTGGTGACGAATGGTCATGGTGCAGAAGCTGGGTTGTTGATGCAAATGAATCGCCATATTGTTGAATTTGGTGGATATAACACAAATGCAAAGGCAAGTGGTGATGTGAAGGCTTTTTTTAATCATTTAGACACAGTTCCTGATGAAGGTGTGATTGTATTTGATTATTTTGTAACAAGAAACCTGCCTGCTTTTGTAGAAGAATGTGAACAAAGAGGAATTTTGGACAGAGTTAGGGTGGTTGTGCCAGAAGGAGTGTTGGTAGCGCAATTGGCTTTTATGGATGATGCGAAAAAAGCTGAGCTGGAACAGGCTATATCAAAGCTAGGTCCTGATAATTTTGTAATTGAAAATGTTAATCATGTTGGTGATATTAAAATTCAGGACGATATTGCAGCTTGGTTTTCGGTACGAGCTTGGTCTATCTACCCTGGGAAACAAGCTGAAACTGCTGAAGAAACCACTGAAGCAATGGTAGAAGCATTCCGTGGAAGATTAAACAAAGTTGTAGAAGGTGGATTGGTGTTTAGTTATAATGCTGTAAACCGAAACGGATATGAACTTGTAACTGCTACTATTGGTGCAGAAAGAAGAATTCCATCAAACAGAACTGTGGCAGCTCAAAATGTGAAACTACCTAGCACTATTACATCTGATGTTGCTGAAGGAGTGAGTGCAACTATGCGCGATCTTGGATTCAATGTATTAAGTGATGGTGAATTTAAAGAAGTACCACCAGAGTTCACTGAGCATAATAAATTTATATCTCAACTTGTTGCACGTAGAAGACTTGCGGAGCTTGATGCCTCAGCGTAGAATCCCTGCATGTTATTTAAAGGATTTTGGGACAATTTGGAGAAGCCTATTGTTGGTTTGGCTCCTATGGATGGTGTTACTGATGCGGCATTCCGTTATATGGTGTGCAAATACAGCAAGCCTTCCGTTGTGATGACTGAGTTTACGAATGTGGAAGGTCTAGCTCGAGGTGCGGTAAAAATGTTAGTGGCTTTTCTATATAATGAAATTGAAAGACCCATTGTGGCACAAATCTATGGTGTGGAAGTAGATTCTTATTATAAATGTGCGGTTATGCTTTGCGCTATGGGATTTGATGGCATTGATATAAACATGGGCTGCCCAGCAAATAAGGTCGCTAAACGTGGCTCAGGGGCTGCACTTATTAAATCTCCTGAACTGGCTAAGAAAATCATTCGCAATTGTAAAAAAGCGGTGAAAGACTGGTCTGAAGGTATAAGTTTGGAAGAAGCTGGTGTTCATCCTGATATTACAAAAGCCATACAAAAAACTCATCCCCGGGGAGAGAATTCTGCTGATAGGAGTATGATTCCGGTATCTGTGAAAACTAGGATTGGCTTTGATGAAGCGGTGGCTGAGGAATGGACTAAGCATCTTTTGGAGGAGCTACCTGCGAATATTACTATGCATGGCCGTACTTTGAAACAAATGTATTTGGGACAAGCTGACTGGGATATGATAGCAAAAGCAGCGAGAGTGGCTGACAATAGCGGTGTAAGTTTCCTGGGAAATGGTGATGTTGATTCTATGGAAGATGCGGCTAGACGTACTAAGGAATATGGTTTGGATGGTGTACTTGTGGGCCGAGCTTGTATGGGCAAACCATGGTTTTTTGGTGGTGAAGAACCTGAAAGTACTGAAAAAATGTTGGAAATTTTGATGGAACATTGTCAGTATTTTGTTGAACTGGATCACATACCTTTCCATAATATAAAAAAACATCTCGCCTGGTATTGCAAAGGTTTTGATGGTGCAAAAAATATGCGAATGCAGCTAATGCAAGCGAATAGTCTTGAGGATGTTAAAAAAATCTATGGGAAGAAATAAATCAACGCAAATAGATGAAGTTAAGAATTTTGTGAATGTTTTTTCGGATTGGGGAGGTAAAGACAAACCTGATTGGCAAGAATATTTTGGAAATGACGGTAAAATTATCGTGGAAATGGGTTGTGGCTGGGGACAATACACTTTGGCTTTAGCAGCTAAATATCCTGAACATAATTTTATAGGAGTAGACAGAAAAGCCGATAGAATATGGATGAGTGCAAAAAAAGCACTTGCTGAGGAAGAAAAAACTGGATTGCCAGGAGAGTTTTGTGATGGCGCACTTAAAAACATAGCATTCCTACAAATTGAGGCACAAAATCTGATAAAATGGTTCTCTGAGGGTGAAGTTGATGAAATCTGGGTGACGTTTCCTGATCCTCAACCTAAGCCTTGTAAGGCCAATAAACGGCTAATCTCGCCAAGATTTTTGGAGATATATAAAACCGTATGCAAAGCTGGCGCTACTTTGCATTTGAAAACTGATAATAAGGACTTTTTCGATTATTCACTTGATATACTTGAACCTGAAGAAGTGATTTGGGATGTGCACGGACAATATGAAATTCAAGAGTCTTTGAAAATCCTTACTTTCTATGAACAAAAGTTCATGGCTAAAGGCATATCCATCAAATATTTGAGGGTTAATCTTCAATAATCAATGGAATAATCATAGGTCTACGTGCTAATTCCTTATGTGCAAATGTATCTATGCTTTGACGTATGTATTTTTTGACATCACTACGGTTTGCTCCTGGATTTTTTTCGTAAATCTTTCTATATGCTGTAGCTGCCACTTTAGATATTTCCCTATCGATCTGACGTGATTCATGTGTATACATAAATCCACGAGACACAACATCCGGATCTTTCTTAAGCTTTTTGCTTTTCTTGCTAATATAAACAAGTACAACTAAAGCACCGTTTTGTGACATGGTTTCACGATCAGATTGTACATAAGAATCCATATGCCCCTCGCCATGCCCATCTATAAGTATGTATTTAGTCTCTATTTGCTCTTTTATATGACGACATTGACCATGTGAAGCTTCAATAATATCACCGTTTTTTATCATAATCACATTCTCTTCCCTAATATCGCAATGCTCCACAGCCAGGTCCATCAAAGTCTTTCTCATAAAATATTCACCGTGTATAGGGATGAGATATTTAGGTTTTACATAGTGAATCATACGCATAAGCTCGTCCTGATAAGCATGCCCTGACGTATGAATAGTCACCATTTTGTTGTGAACAATTTTTGCCCCAAGTATGCATAATTTATTCATAACATCAAAAATTGCCAATTCGTTTCCAGGAATTGGTGATGATGAAAAGATCACAGTGTCGTTTTTGGTCATTTTTACTTGAGGATGGTCAAGTTTTGCCATCCTTGTAAGCGCAGCTGATGGCTCCCCCTGAGATCCTGTCGTGAGAATCAAAGTTCGATTTCCAGGTATGTCTTTTTCTTTATATTTTTTTATATTCTTAATGAAGTTTTTTGGCATCATTATATATCCAAGCTTTGCTGCAGTTTCAATATTATTAATCATACTACGACCACTTACATAAACATCTCTTTTATATTTTACGGCAGCGTCTAAAACCTGCTGTAATCTACCGATTTGACTTGAGAAAGAAGAAATAATAACGCGCCCTTTTGCTGCGCCTATAGTTTTATCTAAATTCTCACCTACTTCCCTTGCAGACACCGAATGTCCCGGTTTCATCGCATTTGTTGATTCACAAAGTAGAGCTAAAATGTTTTGATTCTTTAATTCCTCAAGTTTATGTATCTCAGCTGGTGCAATATTGCGCGCTGGTGCATCATCAAATCTAAAATCACCTGTATTAACTACAGCTCCTTCTGGCGTTTCTACTATAACCGTATAGGCATCAGGAATTGAGTGCATTATTCTAATAAATTTCACTGTGAATTTACCGAACTTAAGAACATCTTCTGGTCCGAATGAATGAGTTTTTACGAGTTTGTTTAATTTAAACTCCTCATTACGCCTATCAACTAAACCAAGTGTAAGTTTTCCTCCATAAACTGGTGGGAAATCTAGTTTTGGCAAGATATAAGGCAATCCACCAATATGATCAAGATGACCATGAGTTAAAACTACCCCGCGAATACGATCTTTTCTATCCTCTAAATAAGTGACATCAGGGATTACATAATCTATACCCATCATTTCCTCTGAAGGAAACTCAAAACCTATATCAACAATTATAATATCATCCTCATATTCAAACACTGTCATGTTTTTTCCTACCTCATTCAAACCACCTATAGGTATAATCCTAAGTTTTCCTTTGTGAATATTAGCAGTTTTACGCTTTTTTGCTTGCTGAGGTTTGTTTGTGGCGATCTTATTTGGTCCTACAGCTTTAGATGCAGATTTATGTGCATGCTGAGGTGCAGGTTTGTGTGCCGGCTTGTTTACTGGCTTATGAGCCGTTTTTTTGTGTTTACGTGTTAGTTTTTTAGCTTTTTTATCTTCAGCTTTATAAACTGGTCTTTTTTCTTGATTGTGAGCCAGTTTTTTGTGTTTTGGCTTCGCTGAACTCGGCCCCCGTCTTGTTAACTTGGGCTTTGTTGCTGAATTCTTTTTCACTGAATCCTGATTGGAAGTATCCAATTCTCTATTCATCCACGCATCTAAATTGTCCATTTACTTTTTCTTTTTACAAAATATTCATGTTGTTGACCTCTTACCGTAAATAATTGTAACATGAAACTCGATTATTTACTACCTTTTCCCATGGATAAACACAGTAAGATCGCAATTTTAGGCTTTGGTTTAGAAGGACGTGCACTTCTAAAATGGCTGGTTAAGCATGGATATACTGAATTGACTGTATGTGACCAAAATGTTGATTTGGAAACAGATCTACCAGATGGCGTTTCAACAAAATTGGGACCTCATTATTTGAATGATCTAGATGATTTTGATGTTATTTTCCGTAGCCCTGGAATCTCTGTCCTAAAACCTGAGATCCAAGCTGCTGCTACAGCAGGAGCTGAAATAACAAGCGGTACTAAGTTTTTTATTGACCAATGTCCATGCGATATTGTTGGTGTAACTGGAACGAAAGGAAAAGGCACTACCTGTACCTTGATAGAATCTATGCTGAAAGAAGCTGGTAAAAAAAATGTGTATCTTGGCGGAAATATTGGAAAATCACCTATGGTTTTCTTGGATAAATTGAAAGGTGATAGCTTGGTGATCTTGGAATTATCCAGTTTTCAACTTCAAGATGTTGAAAAAGCGCCACATTATTCAGTTCTACTAAATACGACCATAGATCACCTGGATTATCATGCTGATCAAGAAGAATATATGGAAGCTAAAGAGAGAATTTTGTCACTACAAAACAAAAATTCTTTGGCAGTACTCAACAAAGATTATGAATATGTCAAATATTATAAACCCCTTGTGAAAGGTGAATTATGTGAGGTCAGTGTGAAGGGAAAAGTTAAAAATGGTGCTTATGTAGAAAATGATCAGATATTTGTTAAAGGGAAAAAAATAACTTCAGTTGATAAGGTTAAGTTGGTTGGTGCACATAATTTGGAAAATATATTACCAGCAGCTTTGATTGCGTATGAACTTGGAGCTGATGTGAAAGATATAGCGAAAGTAATTGAAAATTTTGAAAATTTACCACATAGATTACAGTTTGTGAGGGAATTGAATGGAATCAAATTTTATAATGATTCTTATTCTACAAACGGATCTACATCTATGGCTGCTGTTGATTCTTTTGATGTGCCGACTGTGTTAATTGCTGGTGGTTATGATAAGGGAATTGATTATAAAGAATGGGCTATTAAAATATTAACAAAACCCAGTTTAATTACCGTTGTTTTGATAGGGGATACGGCTCAAAAAATGGAAGAGGCTCTGCTTGAGGCTGATAAACAGTTAGGAAGTGCTGCAGGTTCACCAACCAAGGTTCTGAGGCGAAATACTATGGAAGAAGCTGTAATAGATGCTTATGCAGAATCAGATGAGGGCGGTGTCGTGGTAATGTCACCTGCTGCTGCGAGTTTTGATATGTATAAAAACTACAAAGAAAGAGGTAATGAATTCTCTTCTCATGCTAGGAAGTTGCAGTGAAGATAGGATGACTTTTATTGACTTGGTTAATTTAATTTTTAGTTAAGTACCGGCTAGCGCTTTTTCCTGCGAAAAGCTTGCCTTGGTTTCGGAAAAATCGCAAAAACTTTGTTTTTGACCAAGCCGATTGTTTCCTCAAACATAC
>CAYORB010000023.1:0-5196 GCA_964406295.1 uncultured Candidatus Peribacteria bacterium
CAAAAACTTTGTTTTTGACCAAGCCGATTGTTTCCTCAAACATACTTAGCTGAAAATTAAATTAACCAAGTCAATAGTCATATGCAGCCCTCGTCCTCAAAGCCTCTTGAGCTGCCTTACTAATTACAGTCGGAGCCATCTGCGCAAAGTGTGAATATTTCCATTTTGCTAAGATCTAAGCCGTCAAAAATGGTTTCGTAGGTTACTACAATATTTGCGCGATCACCAAGGTAGTTTTGGAGGTGGCCGTCATGATCTTTTTCGATACGAGTAACTAAGTCGGCCATCTTATTGCGCTGAAGACCGTCGTTGAAGCTACTTATAGTATGCGGAATATAGTTGTTTTCGCTAGCCTGTTCAACTAAATCACGATACCAAGGGGCATCGTTTGAGTCATATTCAAATTCGTAAGATTTGTACACTATTTTTAGTGCTTCTACGAAAGATACGGCCTGTTCCGGTTTGAAGGTTCCATCCTGATACCCCTGCACCCATCCCAAGTCGCTAGCAAGACAAACATAGCCTTCATACCATGCCCCAGCCTGCACATCAGGAAAACAACCAGGAGTGTAAAATTCTGATGCAACTCTTCCGCCGTCTGAATAAATCGCTTTCGTTTCGATCAAGATTTTCACTATTTCGGCTCGATTAATTGTGTCGTGAGGTTTGTATGTCCCATCCGGATGTCCGTTAATTAAGCCCTGATTAGCTAAATATTCTATACCGTCTTTGTAAATTTCAGAATCTTTAACATCTTTAAATTGTATAGATCCAGCTAATGCTGTTGGTGCAACTATTAGTGCCAGAATGATTGTTATAATTTTTTTCATTTTTTTAATAAAGTTATCATTTTTTTATTTACTGTTCCGGTTGCAAATATCATAATTCCATAAACTATTGCTCCAAATGGTACAAGGAAAGCCACATTCCAATTTTGTAGATACTCATAACTAGGGTCTTGTGCATAATATACAGCTAATCCCATCATAGCCCCAGAAAACAGAATTTTTCCGAAATTTTTCAATGGAATATCGAATGGAAGATGTTTTTTTGCGTAGTAAAAGGTGAAAATTAAAATAAATAACTCACTGAGAACTGAAGTAACTGCCGCAGCACGGAAGCCATAAGTTGGGATGAAAATAAGGTTGGTTATAAGATTAAAAGCTACACATCCAGCGTTGATATATAGTAATAATTTTTGCTTATCGACTGAGATTAAAATGAATGCAAATAGTACGTTTATGAACTGGAATAAAAGAGCAAAAATTAAAATCTGTAAGGCAATATCCGTACCATAAAATCCACCTGCGATATCAGACAAGAAATCCGGTGTTGCAATCACAAAAATAATGGGATAAGCAAGCACAAACGTCCCCACCACCATTGGGATTGCAAGTGCTGCAAGTAGGTCAAAAGAATGTTTTATAATTTCTTTGTATTTTTCAGATTTTTCTTTGATTGTGCGAGTGAGTACAGGCAAAACTGAATTCATAAAATAAAGAGGAAGTATAGTAAACTGCTCAAGCATTTTCATTGCAGGACCATAAACAGCAAGCTCTTCCTCTCCCCTTACAAAGAAAATAATAAGAGAGTCTATGCGGAAATATACTGTGTTTAGCATAAGAGCGAGGCCGTAAGGCAGGGATTGTTTCAAGACATCACGCCAAACATCCATATCAAATCTTGGTTTGAGCGGTGTTATTTTTCTGACGTAATAAGCACTTATGAGGAACATTGCCATACTACCAATAATTCCAGCTGTAATTAGCATGTAAAAACCTGTATCTATATCCTCTGGGAAACCCCAGAAAATGATATAAACCATTATACTAACTGAAATAATTTTTCCTGCGATAACCGCCAAAGAAGCCCTACCCATTTGAAATTTTGTCTGCAAAACACTGGTTATTGTTCCATTTAAAATGGTCATAAACACTGTCATGGAAGCTATAACCACACCAATAGGGATTCTGCTGCCGGGATAGTTATATTTTGGTATTAAAAAGACCAAAACAATGGCCAAAAGCATAGTTACTGTAATAAGCATCAAGCGCAGAGTAAGCACATTTCCTATGATTTTAGGTATATTCTCTTCATCCTTTGCCATCTCCTTAACTGCAATAGTAAAAAGCCCCAGATCTGCAACAATCCCAAAGTATGCAAGGTACTCATAAACTGCCAAATACTGTCCATAAGCAGCAATTGAACCAGTACCTGAAAGATATGTGGTCGTTATTTTAATAACCGCTATCCCCATAGCGGCAACAATGAACTTTGCGGCGAATTGCCAGGCTGTATTTGAAAGTATTTTTCTTGCTATAGACATCAGGAGAAGTGTACATCAAAAAAGCCACCAGTAAAACCTAAGCGAAAGTACTTGAGTTTGGAAATCTATTTATCTTGCGCATTTAGTGTTTACTGTTTATACTAAACACTGAACACTAAACAGTTGTATTATATGAAAACAAGTATTGATAGAATTAAAGATATTATTTTTGCCCGTAAACATGTCACTGCTAAGCAATTACATCAAGAGCTTGAGGTCTCTCAAGTGCTTATTCATAGGCATTTAAAAGCACTTTGTCAAAAAGGTATTATTCAAAAAGTTGGATCTTCTCCGAAAGTTTTTTACATTCCTTTTATTAAAGAAAATCTCAATCACCCTTCTGTGCCCTCTGATATTATCTCTGAGAATTGGCTGGAAATCAGACCAAATGGTAAATTTCTATACGGCAAAAATGGTTTTAGTTTGTGGTGTCAAAAGAGAGGCTTTGATCCAAATGAAAAACAAAACCTTTTTGAACAAATATTTTTGGAAAAAGAAAATATTAAAAATAATGGACTTATTGATGCTACAAAAAAGATTAAAGCCAGTTTCCAAAAGAGTTTTTTAGAAAAAATGTGGTATATAGACTTTTATTCATGGGAGATTTTTGGAAAAACATTGCTTGGTAAATTGATTTTGTATGCTAAACAAAATAGTGATCTTATTTTGATGAAAAAAATTGCTAAGATAATAGAAAAACCTCTTTTAAATCTTATTGGGCGTGAAAACTTTGATATGATTGGGCTTATACCTCATTCAATATCTCGTAAAAGTGATTTTTTACAAACAACTTTAAATTTTTTAGATTTAAAACCTAAACCGAAAAGTGTTTTTAAAAAAGTGTTTTTAGAGCATGTCGTTGCACAAAAAACATTGAAATCAAAAGAAGATAGGCAAAAAAATGCTGAAGAAACCCTGTTTCTTAATATGAACACCTTTCCTAATAAAATTCTATTAATTGATGATGCCTGTGGAAGTGGATCTACACTTAATATTGCTGCAAAAAAAATCTCTAAAATCTCTCCTTCAACAAAAATTTATGGAATTACTTTTGTTGGAAGTATCAAAGGCTTTGATGTTATCAATGACAGCTGATATGATCTCGTCATGCATGAAATAAAATCGCATTTACAGGAACTGAAGAGACTCATAGATCAAGGTTTAAAAAATATTGATCTTCCCTCTAAAAAAACTGAAGTTGAAAAATTAAATTCTGAAATGCAGGCTGAAGGTTTTTGGAATGATTCCACAAAAGCGCAGGAGATTAGCCAAAAAGCTAGTAATATTCAAAAATTAATTGAAAATTGGGAAGGTGTCGTCGAAGAAGTGGATGAATTATTAGGATTGTTCCCTGAAATACATACGGAGGATGACCCTGATGCAGCAGCGGAATACCGTGAAATGGTGAAAGCTTTAGATGTGAGATGGAGAAAGTTGGAAATTTCTACTTTTTTGAATGGACGATATGATGAAAACAACGCCATTCTGACCATACACGCTGGTACAGGAGGCACAGATGCGGCTGATTTTGCAGAAATGTTATTGCGAATGTATTTAAGATATGCGGAAAGAATGGGATTTAAAACAGAGGTTTTGGAAAAATCAGTGGGGGATGAAGCTGGGGTCAAGAGTTGTACTTTTACTGTCAGTGGTCAATTTGCATATGGTTATCTCAAGGGCGAAGCAGGTGTTCACAGATTAGTACGATTATCACCTTTTAATTCAAAAAATACGCGCGAAACCTCTTTTGTGATGCTGGAAGTTCTTCCGGAAATCAAACAAGCAGATCATGTTGAAATTGCCAGTGATGACCTAAGAATTGATGTGTTCCGATCAGGTGGAAAGGGCGGCCAATCTGTCAATACAACGGATTCTGCTGTGCGTATCACACATATTCCTACAAATACCGTTGTACAATGCCAAAACGAAAGAAGTCAGCTGCAAAATAAGGAACATGCTATGAAAATCCTGCAAGCGCGCCTGACTGATCTTATGGAAAAACAACAAGCTAAGGAAATTTCTGATCTACGGGGTGGTAAAACTGAAACAAGTTGGGGAAACCAGATCCGTTCTTACGTACTACACCCATATAAAATGGTGAAAGATCATAGAACTAATTATGAAGAATCTAATCCTGATGCAGTTTTTGATGGTGAACTGGATGGTTTTATTGAAGCGGAACTGAAGAAGTAGGTTTAGTCTTATAATTTATTTAACTTATACAAAATGAAAAAAATTATTGTTTTATTTACCCTTCTACTAGCGTTGACTGCTTGTACTCAACAAGAAGTTATCAATCAGGAATATTCTGATGAGGAAATTTATGTGGAGGAAATTGGTGAATCAGAGCTAGTTGAAGAGGCTGAATTTGTGCAAAGAGATGAAACGATTACCTATGATAATTTGGAATATGGGTTTACTTTGACTTTTCCTGATAAATGGGAGGGGTATATAGCTTCTACCAGAGAAATAGATTGGGGAAACTTTGGTAAAGGAAACGCTATTGACTTTGGTTTTCCTGTTCAAGATAGTATTTTTAATATCAGTATGCATTTAAAGGATAATTGGACAGCCTTACAAGCTGAGGAAGGGCCAAAACCTAGTTATTTAGGTGAAAATGATGCTTATGTGTTTGGATACAGTCTAGGGCACTATGTGGCAAATGACGAAATGAAAAATAGAAGAAGTGAAATTGATGATATTATTTCAACTTTTGAGGTTTTATAAGGGGCTGTAAACTTAGACACACCACGTCATCCGCAAAGATAAGCCAAAATTAGATATCTGCTTTGATGACATAGTTAGTCTGGGGGGAGGTTTAATTGACTATTTGTCGTGGATTTGACGTTTTTGCTTTTTTGTTTTAATGT
>CAYORB010000023.1:5296-9517 GCA_964406295.1 uncultured Candidatus Peribacteria bacterium
TTGCTTTGAATTTTTTAGGAGAAAGGTACAGGCATGATGACGTGCCTTATATTATTGGTGAATTATGTACGAATTTGAAGAAACTTGCTCATGAAATTTTCTCCAACCTTGAATCTCAAGATTCAGACTTATATAACATTCATCTTACGAATTTACTTAAAGATATATGGTCTATCTTGGAAGGTCGTTTTTGTATACCTAAATCAGATTCAAGAACACCATCTATCAGCGCCGAACTGAGGCTTGCAATGGCGGAAAGAGCTGGTTTATCTCCTGATCAATTACACTAGAACACCAACCAATCCGGTGCGAATATTAGTAATGCTCCCAAGAAAAGCATAAGTAATCCGCCAATCAAGTTGCATGCTTTTGAGTATTTCTGAGTAATTCCTATTTTTTCAATACTATAAAGTGCGATTCCAAAAACTATTACATCATCAACCATGTACATCAAAATGTACAAGAACATATAGAACTGTTTCTCTATCATTGAGAGGTAGTTGAGGTCTAGAATTTTTGTAAATGCTTGTGGTATACCTATTGAACAAGCAAATTCAATAATATTTACAGATAAGGCAAGTCCTATGATACCCAGTACTGTGAATAAAGTCATTTCTGCTTCTACTAACCTGTGTACTCTCGCACGTGTTTTTGACCTTTGTTTTTGATTAGTTACCTTACAAGTTCCATCAGATGTTTTCCATTCCCACAAGAAAAATAATCCACCACCTATGGCTACCAAACCGACTATAGGCGTTATAACGTTGTCCAGCCCCACAAAATCCCAAGTGTACATCCATACATTTAAGATTAAGTAATACATAACAGCTTCAGCTATCATGAATAACCCTGCAATCTGCCACATTCTTTTTCTATCACCAATTTGTACAAGAATTAAAAGAAAGGTTACAAGCACCCACATTGCACATGGATTGAAACCATCAATAAATCCAAGTACCAGTGAAAGTACAGGCAAAGAATATTCTTTTATATTTACTGACCCTACAAAGGGAATTGAAACATAATAAGGCTCATCCTCTTCCAGCTCACATTCTTCACCTTCGTCACAAACTCCGTTTTCAACTTTTGTCACAACCTCTTCAGAACCTCCATTTTCCAAATATTCTTGAAAAGTTCTGTATGGTTGTGATTTTGCAGCTTCTATTGCATCTAAAATAAGTCGTCCTGTTGTGTCAGCTTTATCAAATCCTTGTATAACACGATTACCGATTAATGTGATTGGTGTGGATTTTGTTAAATTTTCAGAAGTTGTGAATCTATTGAACAATTCGCGATTTGCCGCATCTGCGAGGTCATATTTGATAACATCAAAATCGTCACGTGTAGCTAATTCTTTATCTAAAAATTCACTTTGATCAACGCAATGACTACAATCTCCTCTTTCAAACACCTGAACATGTACAATGTCTTGAGACTCTGGTTTTACAACTTCGGCATTTACAATACCTGAAGTTGTTAGAAGACTTATCTGTAGCATTATTGCACTAAACACTAGTGCTAAAGTTTTAAAATGTTTCATCTTATAGTTTTGGTTACAATTAGGTAAAAGATAATGTAAAATGCGGGTATGAAGAAGTTAAAAATATTGACAGGAGTTGACAATACTGTGTTACGTACTATCAGTGCACCTATAGTAAAGTTTGACTCTAAGCTAAAAAAGTTTGTCAAACAAATGAGAGAGGCGATGACAGATGCTAAAGGAATTGGCATTGCAGCGCCACAAGTTGGCTTGAATATCCGTGTTTTTCTTATGACATTTAATTATGGAAAAAAGGATGAAAGAATAATAGTTATGGCTAATCCTAAAATTCTAAATTTCAGTGAAGAATCTATTGTTGACGAAGAAGGCTGCCTAAGTTTACCTGGGGTGTATGGCAATGTTGAACGCTCAAGATCTGTTATTGTTGAGTTTTATGATGTAGAAGGAATTAGATATGAAATGAATCTGTCAGAATTAAATGCGCGTGAAGTTCAACATGAATTGGATCATCTTGATGCGATTTTGTTTGTTGATAGAGTCAAGGAAAAGTTAAAAGAATAATTACTCCCTATGAATTCAGATATTAATAATATAAGGGTGTCGTCTTTTGATGAGATAGCTTCCCCAAGCGATCTGGTTGAAAGAATGCCTGTCAGCAAAACTGCTCACGACACAGTTTTACAAGGTAGAACAGCGGCACAGGCCATCTTAGATGGAAAAGATAAAAGAAAACTAGTAATTGTTGGACCATGTTCAATTCATGATTTGGATGCGGCAGTGGAATATGCGGAGAAGCTAGCTGAATTGTCTAAAAAAGTTGAAGACAAAATGCTTATTTTTATGAGAACTTATTTTGAGAAACCTAGAACAACGGTTGGGTGGAAAGGGTTTATTTATGATCCATATCTAGATGATTCATATAGTCTTACGAAAGGTGTTGAGTTAGCACGAGAGTTATTGATAAAAATCAATGAATTAGGGCTACCAACGGCTAGTGAGGTGCTTGGGCCAGTAGTTGTGCAGTATTATTCAGATTTATTGAGTTGGGCGGCTATTGGGGCGCGTACCACGGAATCTCAGACTCATAGGGAATTGGCTAGTGGTCTTTCTATGCCTGTTGGATTTAAAAATGGGACAGGCGGTGACATAGATATTGCCACAAACGCTGTTTTATCAGCCCAAAGTCCTCATCATTTTCTTGGAATGGATGATGATGGAAAGGTTTCAGTTGTTGCTACCAAGGGAAATCCTTACGGGCATATAATTTTGAGAGGAGGGGCAAATGGACCGAATTATAGCGCTGAATCTGTTGTGAAAGTGGCTGATGAATGTAAATCATCTGGTGTCAATCCACGTATTTTGATTGATTGTAGTCATGCTAATAGTGGGAAAAATCATAAAAAACAAGGAGAAGTATGGCGCGATGTTTGGAAGCAAATTTCTAATGGAAACGAAAATATCGCCGGAATGATGATAGAAAGTAATTTAAATGAAGGAAATCAAAAAATTGGTGGTGGTTTTGGTGATCTTGAATATGGTGTATCAGTTACTGACGCTTGCATAGGCTGGAAAGAGACTGAGGAGATTATAATGGAGGCTTTTCACTTATAGACCTCTTTCGGTGGGCGATTTTTAATACTAATAATACTATTAATTTCTTTGTTTTTACATCTTTCCTGAAAATAATCCTATAATCTCCAACTCGAAATCTGTATGTATGGCTTTTAAAATTCTTTAGTTTTTTTGCTTTTAATAAAGGTTCTTGATTAAGCATAATGAAATCGAGTTTTTTCAAAATTGCAGGAATTTGATCTGAGCTTAGCCTTTCGAGATCTTTCAAAGCTTGTTTTGTGTATTCCAGCTTATAAACCATATTTTTTCATCAAATCTTCATGTGAAATAGTTGTTTCCCCTTCTTGATAGCTTTTCCATGCATTTTCGACTTCTTCTTCTAAAGTTTTGCTATTTTCTAAGGGTTTAATTGTAATTTTTTAAATAAGGCTTTGTTTGGTATGACTGCAAAGGATTGGAGGTCAGATAATTCAAGGAATGATGGAAGTATTCGGGATAGTGCGAATGTTTATCAATTGGTTTGTCTGAGCAATTTGGAATCTTTGAATGCTGAGTTTATTCGGCATGGGCTTGAGCAAAGTGATAAGGCTTATTCGTTTGAATGAAATTGCTATTGTTCAGATGAGATCGCTTTTGGGGCATCCTGAGATTAGGAAGCTGATGTGAAAATTGCATTAGCTCTTATTTTTTTTCACGCTCTACTGATCGCGGGGAATAGAATTCAATCACCTAGATTTGACGTTTCGTGTTAGATGTTGTATAATATGGGTAAAATAAAAATCCATAACAAAAACAAATATGGAAAACAATGTACGTAAGCGGATGTCGCATAAAAAAGTGACGTCGGTAGTTGCTGGAGCTCTAGTCTTTACAATAGCTACCGGTAGTTTTTTGAATGCTATACCAAATCAGCTCTCGACTGACAGTTTGGACAATACTATGGATCACTATAGTGAATCAGGGCATGTTAATGAGATGGCGGATTATATGGATGATAAGGATGGTAGGGATGATAAGGATGGTAGGGATGATATGGATTATACTCATGATTATGACTCTGATGAACATCATCATATGGATGATAGGGACTCTTCTCATGATTATGACTCTGATGAACATCATCATATGGATGATAGGGACTCTTCTCA
>CAYORB010000023.1:9617-11963 GCA_964406295.1 uncultured Candidatus Peribacteria bacterium
CTCATGATTATGACTCTGATGAACATCATCATATGGATGATAGGGACTCTTCTCATGATTATGACTCTGATGAACATGATCCTAGACATTTTGATGACAGAGATGGCCACATGGATAATAAAGATGATATTGAGCGCCAGAAGAAAAATATGCAGCGTGATCTGCAACGTTCAGAGAAGGAACTTACACGTGAGTTTAAAAGCCTTAAAAGGAGGGCTTCTTATGTATCAAAACATTTGAGAAAAAGATCTGAAAGAATAAATAAGTTCGTTGAAAAAGTTGGAAGTAATGAACAATTTAAAAATCTCCAATCTAGTATTAAAGCGGCAATAGCCAGAGCTGAAAAACTGGAAAGTATTGTTGAAACTTTAAATACAAATTTCAAATCTGACTACTCAAAGCTTAAATCTATTATTTCCGCTCTATCTGATAATTATGAAGATATCAATACTGCTTGGAATCAATTAAGAAGAGTTCAAGATCCTTATTGGGCTAGGCGTGAAAGTGTTGAAATGAGAGTTAATGCTGCTGAAATGCTAAATCAAATTTGGGATTTTAGAATGGAAAAGGCTAAGTTAATTATGGAGTATAAAAAAGCTGGTGTAGATGTGCCGGATGGATTAACTAAAGCCAATAGTGCATTAGAGGCTCTTTTTGCAATCCAAAGTAAAGTGAAAAAACTGGACGACCAAATGAAAACCGAAGTTGAAAAACTGAATTCTATCACTGATGATGAAGAATTAATGTCTGCTTTGGAAGATTTCCGTTATGTACGTGAAGATATACAGTTTGAGAGACAAGATCTTATGGATGAGTTCCAATTCTTTGATTGGCAAGAACTATGGAGTTCTGTTGAGTCTGGATGGGAAGGACTTCATACAGCAGAAATGCATGGTAATTTACAAAAAGAAGTCGAAAAATTGGCTATGGAGCTAAAAAATGTGAAAGAGTTTGTAGATTATGTTTCGTCTTTAGGGGTAGCTGAACTGGATGAACCAGTGAAACGCCTATCTGTTCTGGTTGAAAAAGGCAGTAAATCACTTGAAGAAATGAAATCGAGTAACGGTGATAATGCTGATGAGCTGTGGGATTATATGGATGAAATTGGCAGAATTGCAAAAATGGATATGAAAAAAATCTTCATGGTTTTGAAAAAACATCCAAAACATATGAAAACACTGAAACATAAGTTTGATCGTGTTGATGAATATAGTGAATTTGGTAAAGAAGAAATCGATTTTGAAGAAGATTGGA
Source organism: uncultured Candidatus Peribacteria bacterium (assembly GCA_964406295.1). Classification (GTDB taxonomy): domain Bacteria; phylum Patescibacteriota; class Gracilibacteria; order UBA1369; family LOWO2-01-FULL-3; genus CAYORB01. The sequence continues at coordinate 10,872 of CAYORB010000023.1, forward strand.
ACTATGAACAATTTGAAGATAAGGAACGAGAAAATCTTGATAGACTTAAGGATAAAATTAGAGAAGAAGTTAAAGCAGAGGTAATGAGACAGGTTGGAGATAATATTATCGCTGAATTAGCGCCAATTCTGGGTGATGCTGGAGCTGAAAAAATTGTAGGACGAGTGATGAACAGAATGGATGTTTTTGGTGACAAAGGAGCTGATCTTCTAGGAAGCTATGCTGCTATGAGACAAAAAATCTCTGAAATGGATGAAAGTTCATACGACTCAAGTGTTAAGGCTTTAATTGAAGAAGCTAAAAATGTTATTCCTGTAGCATCTTTAGAAGAAGATTTTGTTTCTATTATGGAAGAAATTCGAAAAAGTGATAGAGAAGGAGCTAAAGAATTAATTTCTAAACTAAAGTCACTTCTAGCTAAAAATGAAGAACTTTCTACAAAAGGGGATGAAGCTTATCAATTTGCGGATGTAAGATTGAATGATGATGATTGGTATTTTGATCATGTTATTAAGTTGAAAAATGAAGGACATGTAAGTGGTTATAAGGATGAAAATGGTGAATTGACCGGTGATTTTGGTCCAGGTAATGATGTAACACTTGCTGAGGTTCTGAAAATGACTTATGAAGGATCAAAAAAAGGTGGAGATAGTGGTTCTAGCAGTTACAAATCAGCCAAAGGACATTGGGCTGAAAAATATTTACGTAGAGCTGAAAATGAAGGTTTAGATAAGTATGTGAATTTCGATGATATAAATAGACCTGCTACTAGAGAAGATGTGGCTATAATTGTTGGGGAAGGGTTTGAGTTAGTTGATAAACACAGTGCTTGTGAAAGCCCATTCGCTGATTATAAAGGAAATTATAAATGTCACCTGGAAAGCGCAAAAGAACATGGTGTGTTTACAGGAACAGGTGAAGGATTATTTGAAGGAAATAGATCAATTAATCGTGCAGAAGTATCAAAAGTAATCAATATTGCTATCGAAGAAGCTTCTACAGATGAATTTATTAACGAGCTGGAAGTAGCTCAATAGTTTGCAAAAATAAATTTTGTTCAAAAGCCCCGGAGCGCAAGCTTCCGGGGCTTTT
>CAYORB010000023.1:12063-15684 GCA_964406295.1 uncultured Candidatus Peribacteria bacterium
AAGAGGTGGTAAAAGAATGATAATGAAAGAATATGCTAAATCCCTAGAGAATACAATCCAAGCAAGGAGGACTGCTATGTCTGTGGCAGAAAGGTTTTTTCTGGAAAAAACCAAAGACATTCCAGGTATGCCTAAATATGAATTTATAGATGAAAGAGGCGATTTATTAGCCATGGAGTTACTTAATGGAAGTAGTCTTGATGTTTTGATTAAACGTATGGAAGAGGAAGACAACAATGACCTTGTCTCTATGCTTTCTATTATGACACGTATAGCTGCTGCTGTAGAAGAACTACATAGGCGTGGCATATCTCATCTTGATATTAAACCTAGTAATATTTTTGTAAGAAAGGATGGACAGATTATCTTTTTAGATTTTCAGATATCTAAATCAATGGGCACTGATGGGAAAGAAGTTTTGGCAGGAAGGTTTCAAAAAAATGCTATTATTGGAACATTACGATTTATGTCTCCAGAACAAGTTTATACACGAGACATTGATTCTTCTTCTGATATATTTTCGCTTGGGATTATGTTTTATGAATTCTTAACACAAGGATGCCATCCATTTCGATCTTCTGGTAGTAAGCAAGATTATCGATTGGCCTGTCACAGAAATCATGTTAATAAAGCCAATCTACAAATAAATGGTGTTCCTCTACCATTACAAGATTTAGTATTGTCTATGTTAGAAAAAGAACCATCATCACGTCCTAGTGCTACTGATGTTAGAGAAGTTTTGAGTTCATTCTCAGATATACGAGATACACTAGAGGCCTTAGATCGTGAGATTGAACGAGTATCATCACCACAATCTGCAGAAGGTATACAAAATCTGATAGGTAATTTCATTAGTGAAATTGAAGCAGAATGTGGCATAGGTGAAACTCAAAATGGGAAGGATAATAAGGCTGTGTGATAGCTATGATGAATTTGACAATTTTTTGATCTTAAGTAAGATGATTGTAAATTAAATTTTATTATGACTTTCGAGATAGCAACTAAGAAGACTAAGAAGATCAGCTCCTAGCGGAGTGACTACTTGTTTTTTGAATCTCAAGAATGTCGATCCGCTAGAAAAAGCGGATTTTTTTAAATAACTAATGATATGAGCATTGCTATGAAGTTTGGAGGAACGTCAATGGGTACAGCTGAGAGTATTTCTCAAGTGGCTGCTATTATCGAGAAAGTTCCTGATGAAGTGATTGTCGTTGTTTCTGCAATAAGTGGTACAACTGATCAACTGATTGAACTCGGAAATAGTGCTGTTAAAGATGGGGATTTTGAATCTGTTTTGACTGAAATTATCGATAAACATGATGCGATCTTGAATGATCTTGGTCTGGAACTTGATTTGAGTGAATTTTGGGATGATTTGAGGTCGATTGCTCACGGTGTGAATATGTTACATGAGCTTTCCCCTAGTGCTGGGGATAGGTTAGTTGGTATGGGGGAAAGGATTTCTTCTTGCATTTTGGCGGCCTTGTTGTGCCAAAATGCAAGGCGCCCAGCGCGAGCTATGGATGCTTTTGATTTTATTTTTACTGATAATAATTTTTCTGAAGCTAATGTCGATTTTGAACGTAGTAATCCTAGTATTATTGAAAAACTTGGCTCTGTTATAGAAAAAGGACTTGTTCCTGTTGTAACTGGGTTCGTTGCGCAATCTGAAGATGGGCGTTACATAACACTTGGTCGTGGTGGTAGTGATTATACTTGCGCTATTATTGGTGCTGCGCTAAATGTTGACGAAGTACAGATATGGACTGATGTAGATGGGATTTTGAATACTGACCCACGTTTGGTTGAAAATGCTTCTGTTTTAGATCAGTTGTCTTTTAATGAGGCTGGTGAATTGGCTTATTTTGGTGCGAAAGTTTTGCATCCGAAAACTATTAAACCTGCTATGGAAAAATCTATTCCTGTGAAAATTCTTAATACTTTCCACCCCCTTGCTCCAGGCACTATAATTACATCAGATCAAGAGGAATCTTTGAAATCTGTTACTTATAAAAAAGGGATTTCTATCATAAATGTATGCTCAGTTGGAATGCTGGATGCTCATGGTTTCCTAGCACGTTTATTTGAGGTTTTTCAAAGACATGGCGTGTCTGTCGATGTTGTATCCACCTCAGAAGTATCTGTATCAATGACTGTTGAAAATGGTATGGCTGACCTTGTAGTGGCTGATTTGGAAGAATTTGCTAAAGTTGATGTGCAAAAAAATATGGCTATTATATGTCTGGTTGGTGAAGGTATTAAATCAGATACAAAAGTGCTGGGACGACTGTTCTCTGCTGTAAATAATTATGATGTCAGTATGGTTTCTCAAGGTTCCTCAAAAAGAAATATAACTTTTTTGGTCAAAGAAGATGATGCTCAAGATGTAGTGAAAACTGTTTTTAATCAATTTTTTAATATATGCTAGATTTGCCTAATAATTTCAAAAAAAATATCAGTCATTTTTTTGTCTATCGAGGCAGCTTTTGCGCCTAAATGCCATAGTATTTTAAGCAGAAGCTAACGAAGATAGGCGAAAAAAGGGCGACATATTTTTTGAGATTATTAGGCGGATCTAGCATTAACCCCATAATATGAAAAATATAGTAATTGTCGGTGCAACCGGCGCTGTTGGAAAAGAAGTTCTGAAATGTCTTGAAGATTTAGAATATCCTGTCAAAAATTTGCGACTAGTCGCCTCTGAACGATCTGCTGGTAAAAAAATGAATACCCCTTGGGGAGAAGTGGAAATGGAAACAATTTCTGAAGAAGTGTTTGCTGACAGTGATATAGCGATTTTTGCTGCTGGAAGTGGGCTAAGTAAAGAATGGCTGGAACGTGTGAAGGCTAATTCTTGTCTGATGATAGATAACTCTTCGGCTTTTAGGTACGATGATGAGGTGCCACTTGTGGTGCCTGAAATCAATGCTGATGCGGCTAGGAGGCACCGCGGCCTCATTTCTAATCCGAATTGCACAACCGCTATTGCCGCGGTTGTATTATGGCCATTATATAAAGCTTTTGGACTTAAAAAGGTGATAATTAGTACTTATCAAGCTACTTCTGGTGCAGGCGCAAAAGGTATGCAAGAATTGATAGATCAAACGCCTGCTGCTTTGTCTGGAGATGAAGTTAAACCTGAAACATTTGACCATCAAATCGCTTTTAATATCATTCCTCATATAGATAAATTTCAAGATAATCACTATACAAAAGAAGAAATGAAAGTGAACTGGGAAACTAAGAAAATTTTTGATGATGACGATATTGCTGTTTCTTGCACCTGTGTGCGAATTCCTACTTTAAGGGCTCATAGCGAATCCATTGTAATCGAAACTGAGAAACCTGTAACAGTTGAAGAAGCACGCAAAGTGTTGGAGGAAGCAGATGGTGTTGAAGTTATAGATGATCCTGCAGCTGGAAAATATCCTATGCCTTTAAATGCCAGTGGAAAACATGCTGTAGAAGTTGGTAGAATTAGACAGAATTTGGTGTTCGGTGACCACGGACTAGAATTTTTCATCAGTGGAGATCAATTACTAAAAGGGGCTGCTTTAAATGCAGTGCAAATAGCTAAATTATTTTTATGATTAAAGGAATTATTTTTGATATGTGGGGCGT
>CAYORB010000023.1:15784-17630 GCA_964406295.1 uncultured Candidatus Peribacteria bacterium
TTGTAGTCGAAGATACAAAATCATATCTAGCAGGTCTCAAAGCTGCTGGATTCTATACTATTCTGAAGGGAGCAGGTGAATGTGATTCAGCTGATGCGATAATTAGTGATCTAAGTGAACTTCAAAAAATCATCACTAGCGATAAATTTAACCAGTAAAATTATGAAAATTGGAATAATTGGACATGGAGGAATGGGACAAGCCGTTGAAAAAGTCGCTCTGGAACGTGGACATGAAGTGTCCATGATAGATACTCGTGTGAATGATAATATTTCAGATATGGAAGTGATTATTGATGTTTCTCTTGGGACGGCTGTGCCAGACAATGCTAAACTCTGCGCAAAAGCTGGTATAAATCTCGTAATCGGTGCAACTGGTTGGTACGAGCAAATGGATGAGGTGAAAGCGGCTGTTTCTGACATTGGATGCTTGTGGTCATCGAATTTTTCTATTGGTGTGAATATGTACATGCGTATAGTTGAAGAAGCTGCTAAACTCGTTAATAAATTTGATGAATATGACGTGTGGGGGCATGAGATTCATCATTTTAATAAAAAAGATTCACCAAGTGGTACAGCTAAAAGCCTGGAAGAAATTTTGCTTGGTCATATAGAGCGTAAGACTGTGGTAGTTGAGGATAAATTAGATAGAAAACCTGAAGCTCATGAATTGCATTTCAGTTCACTGAGAGCTGGAGCTGTGAATTTTTCTCATACTATAGGTCTAGACTCAGCGGCAGATAAGATCACTATTACTCATGAAGCTCGTTGTCGTGACGGTTACGCATTGGGTGCTGTAAAAGCAGCAGAATGGCTAGTCGGCAAGCAAGGCTGGTTTGAAATGGAAGATTTTATAGGATTTTAATAAAAATTTAATGTTTGAATGCTAATGTGAAATGTGATTAGTATTGATAACCTGAATAATATGAAAAAAGAGAAAACAATTGCACTGTTTTGTGGGAAAAAAGTTCGCAGAACTTGGCAGGATGACAAGTGGTGGTTTGTTGTTGAAGATGTTGTCAATGTACTGATTGATTCTAAGAATCCAAAACAATATGTAAAGAAAATGAGACAAAGAGACGTTGAGCTTAACAAGGGGTGGGTACAAATTGTACCTACCCTTGAAATTCAAACTCAAGGTGGTATGCAAAAGATGAACTGTGCTAACACAGAAGGTATTTTACGTATAATTCAGTCTATCCCTTCAAAAAAAGCTGAACCTTTTAAAAAATGGCTTGCAAAGGTAGGAAGGGAAAGGATTGAAGAAATTGAGAATCCTGAATTGGCCATGGAACGTATGAGGCTAACTTATTCTAAAAAAGGCTATAGTAAAGACTGGATTGATAAACGAATGCGTGGAATTGCGGTGCGGCTTGATTTGACTGATGAATGGAGATCTCGAGGTCTAAAACGCCCCATTGAATATGCTATTTTGACTAATGAAATAATGGATGAGGCTTTTAATATGACAGTAAAAGAGTATAAAAATTTCAAAGGTTTGGATAAAGAAAATTTGCGAGACCATATGACAGATTTGGAAACTATTTTGACAATGCTTGGTGAAGCTACAAGTACAAAATTATCACAAGATAGAGATTCTCAAGGTTTTCCAGAATTAAAAAAAGATGCTCAAGATGGTGGTAAAGTAGCTGGAAATACTAGGAAGAATATTGAAAAATTGAGTGATAAGAAAATTATAAGTAAGGAAAATTATTTGAATTTACATCAAAAAAATAAATTAACATAATATTATGAAAAATACATACGCAGGGACGTGGACGGCGATTATTACACCGTTTAAAAAAGATGGATCACTTGATGAAGAGGCTTTGCGTAAAATTCTTAAA
>CAYORB010000024.1:0-4203 GCA_964406295.1 uncultured Candidatus Peribacteria bacterium
CGCTTGCGCATGTTTGTGGCTGCTGCCTCTTTGAAGGTAATACATAATATCGAAGAAGGCAGTGTATCTGTTTTCCTCAAAATATTAGCCACTCGTAGAGATAGTAGTTCTGTTTTACCAGACCCTGGACCTGCTACTACTAAAACTGGTCCTTCTATGGTGTCGACAGCCTGGCGCTGCTCTGGATTGAGTTTTTCGTAACGATTTTGCATGGGTGATTATATTAACACTTCCATTCTCTTTTTTCTATATTGTTCATCTGCCCAAGAAGATTTTCTATTTATTATATCTATCTTCCAGGACGAGGGATCATCTAATTCATTTTTAATCAAATTATTGTGGGCGAACTCATGATGTATTTTGCAAATTGGAATAATGGAATCATGAGATTTCTTATCAGCAAATCGCTCACGATGATGAAAATGCTCAGCTGATCTTTGGCAAGTTGGATATGCACATCTTCCGGAAGTCTGCGCTAAAGTTGCGGCACTGATTGTTTTTGATATATATCTACTGGGTATGCTTTTTTTAGTTTTTTTCTTGGTGGGTTCTGGAATTTCACTTTCTGCCAACTTCTTAATTATTCTTCTTAGTGCTTCCTTATTACTGATGTTATTTCCTAGTTTTTTCTTTAATTTCTTGAATAAAAATAATGTTTCTCCATCAATTTCAATACTTGCACTGTTTTCTGAAATACTATTTGTATTTCCTCTTATTTCCTTTGATAGTTCTTGAATCGCAGCTTTGCTCATATTTTTTAAGTCCTTTGCTAATTGCTTTTCATTTTTAGGAGTGGCGGCCGTCGCTATAATTGCGACTTTATGCATGCCCACCGTTGCAATTGCTTTTTTTAGATTTGGCTTGTTTTCAAGGTGTTTCTCTAAGTTTAATCTCTTTTTTACAACGGCATTTGATATACCAGCAAACTTTCCGGCATACTCCTCAATTGTGGCGGCATATTTGATATATATTTTTTGCTTAAATATCTCAGGTAATAACTGTAAAAGTTGATATGTAAGCTGATTCCTGGCTTTTCCTAGTTGTACAAATTGTTGATGAAGTGTCATTTGTATTGGTTTTTAGAGTGAGTCTATACTCACCTATTTTGAGATAAAAATCAAGCCTCTTGGCTTGCGTTAATTTGGTGATTCTGTGCTAGTAGCAGATAGAACTCATCCCCAGGGATGTAAAATTGAAAGATATCATCGTACCTTTAACAAGACTTGACTAGTCATAGAGGAAATCCGTTACTTATTGTACAAGAAGCAGATTTTAAAAGAACCATTGAAGAACTTTCTAGATAATACTATTCCGCAGAAGTCAGGCAAAAGTTTAGAATTGCATGAGTGCAATCCCCAGGGATGAGTAGATATAAATAATAAAAATATGGTTAAAATTGTCGCTATTTGTTATTCTTCATTTACTCTAAAATAACCTCTTTTTATGAAACGTAGTTTTAAATATCACCAAAAAGATTTTGGTGCGCTTTTTGTGAAAGTTCAGCATATGGATCTGATTTTTGATATGTATGAAGATCATACTGTTGTGGATTCTGTTCTTACTTCAACGGCTCTAAAAAATATTAGAAGTATCAATCTTAATGCTAAGAATTTGGAGATATTGGAAGTGAGCGCGAGCAATGGTGATTGTAAATTTAAGTATATAAAAAAGGATGATATTTTATGTGTGAAGTTTAAAAAAACTGTGAAAAAGGGACAAAAGTTTTCTATTAAGACTAAAACTATTTGCAGACCGACTAAACATATATTAGAGGGTATTTATTATGACGAAACACCAAAGGGTTGCCCATGCCAACAGATTACTCAATGCCAACAATGGGGATTTCAACGTATCGTCCCTTGCATCGATGATATGACTGCGAAATGTACATACAGTACGACCATTATTGCTGATACTCGTTATACAAATCTGATTTCCAACGGTGATGTATCTCAAAAAATTAAAAAAATTGGCAAAGATAGGGCTATGATTAAATATGAAAATGCTATTACTCCTATGGCTACATATCTTTTTTTCCTTGGTGCTGGGACTTATTCGACTTTCAAAAAACAATTTGAATACCCAAATGGCGATAAATTTATGCTTGAACTTCTTGTGCCACCTGGAAGTGATGAGAAAATCGCTCAACATGCTTTGCAAGTCCTGAATGATGCGATTATGTGGGTGTATTTATTTACTGGACCAGATAAATATAAAAACTGGGAGCAAGCGCTGAAGGTGAAAGCTCTTGTTGAACGTAGAGATGCTGGTGAAAATGTTAGTAAAGAATTAAAAGCTGCTGCGAAAAATATCACTTGGGGCTATAAATATACTGGTACGGTTTATAGAGAAATTGGGATGCAAAATTCTGATTTTGGTGGCATGGAAAATGTTGGAAATACCACCATCACCACTAACCGAATTATGCCTTTCCCTGAGATGACAGATCATTCTTTTGAATACATGATTAAGGTAAAGGTTCATGAGTTTTATCATAATTTGAACGGGTCTGAGGTTACTGGTAGATCCCCTTTCGAGATCTGGTTAAACGAAGCTGTGACTGTGTTTATAGAACGTGAGTATTCTGAGTTTTTGTTTGGTGAAGACTATTGTCGATTGGATGAAGTACTGACTTTCCTGGCACCTGGAGTAGGAACTTTTGCGCAGGATGATAGTATTACTTCTATGCCAATAGAACCTGATGGATTTAATGATTGTAATGAATTAATAAGCGGTGTTACTTATGTGAAAGCGCCTGAATTTGTGCGAATGGTGCAGACTTTGATGGGGCGTGAAACATTTGTGAAAGGATTAGATTTGTATCATAGGCGTTATCAACATGGAAATGCATCACGGGCGCAGTGGATAGAGGCTATGGAAGAAGTTTCAGGGTTGAAGTTTAAAAAAATGGCCCATGCTTGGTTGAAACAAAGTTCATATCCTAAAGTTCATATCACTAGTTCTTGGAAGGACGGTAAGTTTGTTATGAATTTGCAGCAGAAAGGGTTTAAAAGAGGCATGCACTGGGAATTCCCTTTTAATTTCGCTCTTTGTGATGCTGATGGTAGAGAAATTTGGCAACAGATCTCCAGAGTTGATAAAGTTAAACAAAAATTTGTTATCAAAGGTGTAACTAAGCCAGCTTTTGTCTCTCTAAATCGTGATCATACTTTCTTTGGTAAAGTTTTTTATGAATACTCTGAGGAAGAATTATATCTACAAGTGAATAATGATAAGGATATGGTAAATCGTTTCATGGCTTTCTACCGTTTAGCTGAGATGGAGAAGATGAGATTATTGAAAAATAAAAAAGCTAAGGTGAATGACAGATTCCGTGATCTTTATTTCACGTTATTGAGTGATGAAAAATTGATGTCATCAGTTGGAATAGCTATGCTTGCGATTTTCCAACATGTTGAAGATGAGAAATTTGCTCATGCTTATCAAGATTTATATGATGTTGTGAAAAAAATACGAAAAGCTGTGGCTCTTAGATATGAAAAAGAACTGAAAGAAATTTATGCAAAATATGCTGCGAAAACTTTTGAAGGAACATATGTACAGACACAAGTGGCTAATATCAAAGCCAGACAGGTTAAAAATACAGCTCTTGCCCTTCTATCCGAACTGGACACCACAGCCATTCATAAGATGATCAAAAAACAATTCACTTCAGCTACTTGCGCCTCTGACAAGGTTTCGGCGTTTAGTTTATACATAAACAGCTCGGCTTCCGACAAAATGAAATTACTTACTCAATACCAAAAAGTTGCCCAAAAGAATCTAGTGAGCTGGGAAAGTTTCTTGGCATGTGTGGCTAGTAATAACAGCAAAGATGCCGTAGATATTATACGCAAAGTGGAAGCTAGTAAGTATTTCCGCATAGAACAAGCCAATGATCAAAGAGCTTTGTATTGTCGTTTTGCTATGAATAGAAAAAAATCACTTCTTACTGCTGAGGGACGCAGATACCTGAAGGAAAGCCTTCTGAAACTTGCTCCTATAAACGAATATAGTGCTGGGCATATTTTGGATGTGTTTGGAAATATAAACCAAATCGCAAAGAAACACAGAGCACCTTTGGTGAAAATTCTTAAAGTAGTGAGATCCAAAGTCGATAAAGATAAACATCCTAGTGTAGCACATACTATTGAGAGGATTTTTGATGGAATGATTTCTTGATTTATCTAATTAAATTAAACT
>CAYORB010000024.1:4303-17454 GCA_964406295.1 uncultured Candidatus Peribacteria bacterium
TCTGTGAATTTGTAGTTACCTGCACCGTATACCATTGTGTTGGTTTGGTAGCCAACCGGCGATAATAGTGAAGTAGAAGCGGCGAACATTACTATTAATGTGAGAGATAGAGGATTTAAACCGAGTTTACTGGCTATTGATATAGAAATTGGTACTAAGAGAACCACTGCGGCGTTGTTTGAGATTACTTCGGTTAATAAGGTGGTGACTAAATACATAATACAAAGCAATATAAAAGGCGGCAAGGATTCTGAGACTCCTACTAAAGAACCAGCGATTAAGTCTGCTGCACCGCTTTCTTGCATTGCGATTCCCAGAGGTATAAGCCCTGCAAGTAAAAATATTATATCCCAACTCACAGCTTCATAAACTTCCTCAGCTTTTAGACATTGAGTGAAGAACATGAGAAAAACGCCTAGCAAAGCTGAAACCATAATTGGCAAAACCCCAAAAGCTGCAAGTCCTACTACTAAGGCCATAATAGAAAGGGCTTTCCATGTTTTTGTTTTATCATATTTTTGAGCTACTTCTTCTAAGAAAATAAAACGTTTGTTCTTCTGCAAAGTTTGTAAATTTGCTGGTGCTGCTTTTACTAAAAATATTTCTCCGCGTTTTAATCTCACATCTTCACAACGTTGGGCTTTTACGTTTTGTCTTTGAATCCCTATAATAGAAGCTCCGTATTTTTCGCGGAAATTAAGATGCCTAACCGTTTTGCCGTAAAAAGCGTTCGGGACTACCATCTTAGCGATAGAGCCAAATCCTTGTCTCATTCTTCTGTTGTCGCGAGAGAAATCGAGTAGAAGTTTCTCATGTTTATGATGATTTAGTTCTATAATCCTTTGTTCATCAGCTGAAAACATGATTATATCTTTCTCTTTTATTTTTGTATTTTCTATACCTTTGATAAGAGAAGTTCCATTGCGAATGATTTTATGTACAGAACAATCATATACTGTTTGAAATTTTGATTCTTTAAGTGTTTTTCCTATAAGTGGAGATTTTGCTTTAATTTCCAATTCAGAAAAAAATGTACTATTTAATGGTGAATCAACATCATCATCCTTGCGATTTGGCAGTAGCATAGGACCAATTGTGACTAAGTAAATAATACCCACAACAAGAACCATTAAACCTATAACTGTGAAATCAAACATACCAAAAGTAGGCAAATCATTATCTAATAATATGGAATTTGCTAAAATATTTGCGGAGGTTCCCACTAATGTGAGCGTACCTCCCAGCATTGATAAAAATGAAAGTGGTATGAGTAATTTTGTGGCTGGTGTTTTTGATTTTTGACTAAGGGTGATGACCATTGGCAGAAAAATTGCTACCACTGCTGTATTGCTAAATAAACCTGATATAGGTGCTGCAATTAATGCGATTAGTAAAATCTGTAATGTTCTTGAATTTTTTGCTATACCAAAAACAAAATGTCCGATTTTTTGTATTACACCGGTTTTAGCTACGCCTCCAGAAAGTATGAACATACAAAGTACTGTAATTGTAGCTGAACTTGCAAAACCTGACACACCTTGAGATGGACTAACCAAGCCAAGTACAATGAGCAGTATCATTATGAAAAAAGCTGTGATATCGACTGGGAATTTCTCAGTTGTGAACAGGTACAAAGCGAATAAGATCACTCCAAATACCTGTATGATAGGTGGAATAAAAAACAATCCTGCTATATATGCAGTTGATAGGATTTTGAAAGTGAGGGAACTTTTCATGGGATTATTCTACCTTGATGATATTCATGGGGCAAGCTTCTGCTGCCTGTTTATTTGGTATAAGATCACATTCGAAAATTTCTCCTATATAAAGATCACGTTTTTCTTCACAAGCAATTAGCCTGGATTTGCCGTCTACTTCATCCATTCGCCAAGTCTGAGGTGCTATCTCAACACAAGCATTGCAACCTATACATTTTTTACGTGTATGTATTATTTTATGTTTTTTCATTGAGATTTCTCTTAGTGACTAAATAAACTTTATCATTTTTACGCACTCTATTGTTCACAGGAATAGTTACCATATCAGGATTATCAGCTTTTTCTAATGATTTTTTATCACGTACAATGGAAGTCACTTTATTGTACTCAATCCCTGTTGTATTCCCCATTATAACAATATTGTCACCAAGTTTAATAGGATGAGCCTGTAAATTAATCTCAGCGATTTTAGGTTTGCGGAAATAGTGATTTACAAGACCTATGAAAGTACGTTCTTCTTTAGATTGGTTACCTGAAGCTTCAGACCAATCTGGTAATTTCTTCCCCAAATAATAGCCATCAGTAAATCCCCTATTGAAAACTTTCTCCAATTCAGATTTCCAATGCTTAATTTTTTCTTTTGAATAAGTCCCGTTAGCTATAGAATCCGCTGCCTCCCTATAACACCTCACTGCAATATCCACATAATGTGGCGAACGACCACGTCCTTCTATTTTAAGTATAGAAACTCCAGCCTCAATGATTTTATCTAAGAAATCGATACAACAAAGATCACGCGGACTAAAAACATATCCATCACGAACTTGCATTTCTTTACCTGTTTCGTCATCAATCACTTTATATTTATGGCGACATTCCTGCAAACAAGCACCTCTCTGTGCTGAAGTGTTATTTTGCAATAAACTCATTTGGCAACGTCCACTTTGCGCTATACAAAGCGCTCCATGTACGAAAACCTCTACTTTAATTAACTCGCCTGCTGGTCCACGCAAATCTTCTTCCTTGATCTTGTCACAGATCTTTTTCATCATCCTTAAATCAACTTCACGAGCCAAAACAACGGTATCTACAAACTGTGCGTAAAATTTGACTGCTGAATAATTTGAAATGGATAGCTGTGTTGAAGCCTGTATTGGCATAGCTATCTCATAAGCATATTGCATAGCAGCCATATCAGCCACTATTACAGCATCTATACCCGCGTCTTTAGCCGCAGAAATAATATTTTTCATTAAATTCATATCATGCTCATACATAAGTGTGTTCATAGCAATATAACTACGCACACCTGCCTCTTTTGCCTTCTTAGCGATCTCAGGTAAATCGTCCACAGAAAAATTGTGAGAAGCACGAGCACGCATATTTAGCTGCTCAACTCCAAAATATATACTATTACATCCAGCATTTATCGCAGCGCTCATAGAAGCGAATGATCCTGCCGGTGCCATTATTTCAATTTTGTTCATAATTTATTGTTAATAGGATCACTTCCCCTTACGTCTATCACGATTTTTAAAGTCTTCAAGTAGTTCTTCAATATCATTTTTTTTGATTTCAGGTAGGAATTTATCAAGAAAAAAGAATTCCGCATAGGCTGCTTGCCAAATACAGAAGTTTGATAAACGATGATCACCGCCTGTTCTTAAAATAATATCCAAATCAGCTACTTCCAGATTATTCTCCAAAGAACCTTCCTTTTCAGCAGCCCTCAAAATCTCATCACGTCCACCGTAATCTAAACATAAATAAATAGTGAATTTTGTGTTGTCTTTACTCTTTTCTTCAGCTTCATTGATTTTATTTTTCAAAAACCCTGGAATTCTATCTTTTCTACCACAATGTATTATTTTTATCTCCTTCTCCAATAACTCAGGCAACCAAATTTCCAGCATCTTATTGCATAATTCCATTAGATATTTAACTTCTAATACTGAGCGTTTCCAATTTTCAGTAGAAAAAGCGTAAACTGTCATGGCGTTAATCTCTTTATTTTCGTATAAAACAGGCAATATCTCATTTTTGATTGCCAAGAAACCTTTTTCATGTCCTTTTTTGCTTTGGATGCCTTCTCTCCTTGCCCAACGACGATTTCCGTCAGCAATAATGCCAAAATTCATCTTTGTTATTTAATTAATTTTCTTATCGATAGGGATTTTATAGCATTCCCCTTTTTAAAAAAAGTATTTTTGCTATACTTCTACGGCTTTTCACACATAAATAACGATAAATGAAGGTAGAAAATCTAAAATTAGAAATCAATACTGATAAGTTTTTTGATATTGTAGACCTTACGGATCAGGTTCAAAATTTTCTGGATAAGGTTTCGGCTGGAAACGGAACAGTAAATGTTTTCACAAAACATACAACAATTGCTATTAAAATTAATGAGAAAGAAGATGGTTTTTTTCATGATTTGAAAGAAGTTATTTTTTCGGAGTTGGCGAAAGTTAGTAGAGATTATAAACACAATGATATAGAAAATCGGGATCCTGTAACTCTTTGTCCTAATACGGGCGGTGAAGAATGTTTAAATGGGCATTCGCATATCGCTCAAATGCTGCTTGGATCCGCTTCTGAAACTATAGCTGTTGAAAATGGTAAAATGTTGCTTGGGACTTGGCAAAGAATTTTAATGTTCGAGCTTGATAGAGCGAAAACACGTCATCTGGTCCTTACTTTTATTGGTACTTCAAAATGATAGAAAAACTATTAATAGCAGCGCCTCATGGATTTTGTGCAGGTGTTGATAGGGCTATAATAACGCTTAATAAGGCTCTTGATCAGTTTGGAGAGCCATTGTTTGTTAATCATCAGATAGTTCATAACACCTTTTTGGTCAACTATTTCGAACAAAAAGGTGTTGTGTTTGAAGATGATATTTTAAAGGTTCCTTATGGTTCGACTATGATTTTTTCCGCACATGGGGTCTCTCCACAATATCGTAAGAGTTGCCAAGAAAAAGGTTTGAATATAATAGATGCTACTTGCCCACTTGTTCTCAAAGTACATCTTCAGTTATCTAATTTTGTTAAAAATGGATATGAAGTGATTTTAATTGGCCATAAAAAGCATCAAGAGATAAGAGGGACTTCAGGTGTAGCCCCAAATACAATAGTAGAAAATATTGAAGATGTTGAAAAGCTTGATGTTGATAGATTTATAGACAAAAAAGTCGTATGCCTTACTCAAACAACCTTATCTATGGATGATACTTCTGAAATTATATCTGCAATTAAGGAGAAAATTCCTCATGTAAAAATCTCTAAAGGAATATGTTATGCCAGCCAAAATAGACAAAATGCTATTAAAAAATTGGCAGAGGCTTGCGATTTTATACTTGTGGCTGGTTCTGCAAATTCTTCCAATTCTAATAGGCTGGTGGATACAGCTAAGCGCAACAACTGCCCCGCTATTTTATTAGATGATCCGAATATGATCCCTGATGAAGTTTGGAAATATAGAAATATAGGACTAAGCTCAGGTGCCTCTGTTCCAGAAGAACTTTTCAATAAATTTGTGGAACAATTTTTAAAAAGAAATCCAGATCTTAAAGTCGAAACATTAGAATTTATAAAGGAAGATATACACTTTGCTTTGCCGAATTTAGTTGACTAATTTTATTAAGTACCGGCTAATGCTTTCTCCAGCGGAAAGCTTGCCTTGGCTTCAGAAAAATTGCAAAAATAGAGTTGCTATTAGATTTATTTTTGTATATAGTTATTGAGAATGATTATCACTAAGAAGCTCAATGACTATTTCATCTATTCACAGAAATACTAAACAAAGAGAGTTAATTCTTGAAGAACTTTCTAAGGTTTGTTCTCATCCCACAGCCAAGCAAATTCATATATTGGCAAAAAAAAAGATGCCATCTATTGGTCTTGCTACTGTTTATCGTAGTTTAGATTTCTTACTGAAAAACAATCAAATTATTAAGCTTAAATCAAAAAATAGTGAAACTAGATATGATGCTAATTTAACTAATCATTATCATTTGGTTTGCAGAGAGTGTGGTGAAGTTGATGATATTTTTGATATTAAAAATATTAAAATTAATTCTAAGGAACTTGATCAAATAGGTTTCAAAACTGAACTAAATTATCTGGAAATACCAGGTGTTTGTAAAAATTGTCAAATTATTTAATATAACAAAAAAACTATGAATGAAGAAAATTACTGTATGTCCTGTGCAGCTCTACAAGTCGGACAAAAAGCTCCAGATTTTACTATGGAGGGGTATTTCAAAGGTGAAAAAAAGAAATATTCATTAAGTGATTACAAAGGAAAATGGACTGTTTTGTTCTTTTATCCACTAGATTTTACTTTTGTTTGTCCAACTGAATTATTGGAATTAAACAAAAAATATAGTGAATTTGAGGCCATAAACACACAAGTTCTTGGAGTTAGTGTTGACAGTGTTTATTCACATGAAGCTTGGATGAAAGAGCTAGGAGATTTTGACTACCCACTTCTTAGTGATATTACAAAAAATGTTAGCCTAGATTATAATGTTCTCTTAGAGGAAGAAGGGATAAGTCTTCGTGGTGCTTTTATAATCGATCCGGATGGCGTGTTACAATGTTCAATTGTTAATAATTTGCCTATAGGCAGAAATATTGATGAACTGATTCGTCTTGTTGCTGCTTTTCAAACAGGTGATTTATGCCCGGTTGGATGGAACAAAGGGGACGATACTCTTGGTAAGGCCTAGTTCTAATTTATTAACAAATATCTCATGACTGAATTAAATCAAGTTTTCAAATGTACTATTTGTGGCAACATGGTGGAGCTTGTACACACAGGTTCAAGTGAACTCGTATGTTGTGGCAAACCAATGATGCTAATGAATGAAAATACTGTTGAGGCTGCACTTGAAAAACATATTCCTGTGGTTGAAAAAACTGATGAAGGTGTGAAGGTGCAAGTTGGTTCAGTTCTGCATCCAATGGATGAGGATCATTATATTGAATGGATTGAAGTGATTAGCGAGGAGGGAGTTTATAGGAAATTCCTAAAACCAGGTGATAAGCCTGAGGCAATGTTTAATCTGGTTTCAAATGTGATCTCAGCCAGAGCTTATTGCAATCTTCATGGACTGTGGAAATCTGCCAGTGAGTAAGCCAAAAAATTGTGTATGTCATCCCCGGGGATTGGTTTTCTGGGGATGGTTAAATTGATATAATACTGCCACCACATCAAGATTCTGATAAAGAATTGGATATAGAAGTGGATATTTCTCATTGACAGTCATATTTTTCTGTAGTATTTTTGTTTCAACGTATTAAAACGTTGAGAGAGGCAAGGAGAGTTAGGTCGGAGTTATTATATGGAATTAATTATTATGAAAAAGACATCAACATCAACTAGGAAAGATCTTAATGATTTGTATGAAGCTGTGCTTGAGCTTGATACTATTGGTGAATGTAAGAAGTTTTTCAGGGATCTATGTACGGTCTCTGAGCTTTCGG
The DNA here is from genome assembly GCA_964406295.1 of uncultured Candidatus Peribacteria bacterium. GTDB lineage: Bacteria > Patescibacteriota > Gracilibacteria > UBA1369 > LOWO2-01-FULL-3 > CAYORB01. The sequence continues at coordinate 11,511 of CAYORB010000024.1, forward strand.
CTATGAGTGAACGTTTTCAAGCGGTGAAGATGATTGAGCAAAAAGTTCCCTATCGTGAGATAAGTAAAAAAACTGGTTTAAGTACTGCTACTGTTACCCGAGTGGCCCATTGGTTGCATCATGGCAAAGGCGGCTATGAGTTGGTGCTTAAACGTTTAACTTAAACAAAACACTGAATTCAACTCTAGACCGCTAAGTATTTGGCGGCTTTTTTATTTAAATTAACAATAAATATTATGGATAAGATAAAACCAATAATTTTGAAAGGAACACGAGAGTATTTGCCGGAAGAGATGGCGAAGAGAAATCTTGTGATGGCTAAAATATGCAAGGTGTTTGAGAGATTTGGATATGACAGTATCGAAACTCCTATCATAAATCCTACTCAAACTATTCTGGGGAAATATGGTGAGGAAGGCGATAAACTGACCTACAATTTCAAGGACAATGGTAATAGAGACATATGTCTCCCCTACGATCTGACTGTGCCTTTTGCTAGGCTTGTGGCTGCGAACTGGCCACAATTACCTATGCCTTTTAAACGTTACCAAATTCAAAAAGTTTGGAGGGCGGATAAACCACAGAAAGGCAGACAAAGAGAATTTTATCAATGTGATATTGATATTATTGGTAGCAAAAGCCTGCTTTGTGAGGCGGAAGTTGCGAAAGTGATCAATAGTCTTTTTTCTGAGCTGGGGTTTGAGAAATTTGTGATCAAACTGAATTCGAGACGCTTGCTCAATGATATAATGAATAAATTTGAGATCAAAGATGCTAAAGCTTCTATTCAAATAATTGATAAATTATCAAAAGTTGGTAAAAAGGTTGTCATAGAAATGTTAGTTAAAATTGGCGTGGAAAAGGCTGAAGAATTGATGTCTTTGCTTGAACCTGATGCGACTAATAAAGAAACTTTTGAAAAATTTGCTGATTTTGATACTGGTGAGTTGGAAGAATTCTTTGATTGGTGTGAAAATATGGGAATTCCGTCTGAACGGCTGCAATTTGATCCTAGTCTTGCTAGAGGGCTTGATTATTATACTGGGATTAGTTTTGAAGTGTTTAGTGAAGAAGCTCCGTTTGGTGCATTATGTGCGGGTGGGCGTTATGATGATCTTTGTTCGATGTTTTGTAATAAGGATTTTTCTGGAGTTGGAGTTGCTTTTGGGTTTGCTAGGATTATGCTTGGCCTGGAATCTATGGGGAAGCTGAATAATGTTAAGCTGAGTTCCAAAGTTTTAGTTACGATTTTTGATGATAAAAGTATAAATGATTCTTTGAGTGTTTATAATGATTTGATTGAATCTGGTGTGAATTCAGAGATGTATTTTGAAGCTGCTAAATTGGCGAAACAATTTAAATATGCTGATAAAAAGAATATTCCTTTTGTGATTATTATTGGTGATGAAGAAAAGGCTAAAGATGAAGTGACTATTAAGAATATGGTAAGTGGTAAACAAAAAACTATAGCTAGGAAACAGCTATGCTCTTATTTAAATAACTATACTAATGTTTAGAATTGCGATTCAAAGTAAGGGGCGTTTATGTGAACCTAGTTTGAAATTCCTAAGATCTAGTGGATTTCAATTCGAGTTTAATAATGAACTAATACTTAAATGCAAGAACGCTGATCTTGAGATTATCTTTGTCCGAAATGGAGATATACCGATTTATTTGGAACAAGCTGTGGCTGATTTTGGCATAGTTGGGAAAAATGTTTTGTATGAAGGTAATTATAGTTTATCTGTTTTGAAAGAGCTGGATTTTGGAATTTGTTCACTTGTGATTGCTGCACCTGAAGGGAAAGAAGATTTGGATGGTGAGAGAATTGCTACTTCTTATCCGAATTCTTTGAAAAAGTATTTAGTTAAGAAAAAAATCAATGCTTCCATAATAAAAATTGATGGATCAGTGGAAGTTAGTCCAAGGCTTGGTTTAGCGGATGCGATCTGTGACATAACTCAAAGTGGTAAAACATTGGAAGAAAATCGTCTGAAAATTTTGGATAAAATCCTAGATTCTAATGCTGTGTTGGTAGGTAAATCAAAATCTGATTGGGATAAATTAATCAAATCATTATGAAAAAATATTATTTGAAAAATCTGGAAAATGTAGATGCATTATTGAAACGTCCAGGTAATGATATTAGTGAAGTTACACCTGTTGTACGTGAGATTTCTGCTAATATTCTAACAAATGGAGATGAAGCTTTGAAAGAATATTCTGAGAAATTTGATAATGTTAAGATTTCAGATTTGAAGGTGGATAATATTGATGAGGCTTGGGATAGAATCAGTGATAAAGTCAAAAATGCTATGATTTTGGCTGCTGGAAATATTAAAAAATTCCACGAAGCACAGAAAGATGATCCTCTTGAAATTGAGACTATGCCTGGGGTGAAATGTTCACGGGTTAGCAGGGCTATTGAGAGTGTTGGTTTATATATTCCTGGAGGAACTGCTCCCCTGCCGTCTACTGTTTTGATGTTGGCGATTCCTGCTGTTCTCGCTGGTTGTGAGGAGATTGTATTGTGCAGTCCGCCGCCTATTGCTGATGAGATTTTATGTGCTGCGAAGATTGCTGGTGTGAATCAAATCTTCCAAATTGGTGGTGCTCAAGCCATAGCTGCTATGGCTTATGGTACTGAAAGTGTGCCTAAGGTTGATAAAATTTTTGGACCTGGGAATCAATACGTGACTGCAGCGAAAATGTTAGTGCAAAGCGAGGGCATTGCTATTGATATGCCTGCTGGTCCAAGTGAGGTTTTGGTGATCGCTGACCTTTATGCGCGTGCAGATTTTGTTGCGGCTGATCTGCTTTCTCAAGCTGAACATGGAGAAGATTCGCAAGTGGTTTTGCTTTGTGATAATGAAAAAAAAGTTGATGAGATTTTTGAAGAGATCACTAAACAATTGAAGTTATTACCAAGAAAGGGGATTGTGGAAAAGGCTTTACTCAACAGTTTTGCTTTGATCGTAGATAATCTTGAACAGGCAATGGATTTTTCTAATCAATACGCGCCTGAACATTTGATTTTGAATGTGGCTAGGCCTGATACAAGTGCTGTGAAAAATGCTGGATCAGTATTTGTTGGGCAGTATTCCTGTGAATCTGCTGGTGATTATGCGAGTGGGACAAACCACACTTTGCCGACTTATGGATATGCGAAATCTTATAGTGGATTATCTCTTGATTCTTTTCTGAAGAAAATTACTTTCCAAGAATTGACGGAAGAAGGAGTGCGGAATTTAGGAGCAGCAGTAGAGATCTTGGCTGATTGCGAAGGTTTATCTGCCCATAAAAATGCGATGACATTAAGACTTAACTCAATAAAATGATAATAAATGATTTAAAACAAAATAATTTGGAACAATTAGTTAGACCGAATATAGCGAATCTAACTTCCTATGAATGTGCACGTTATAATGATGCAAAAGGAATTTTGCTTGATGCGAATGAAAATCCTTTTGGATGCTTGAACAGATATCCAGATCCAATGGCAAATGATTTGCGGGCTGCGCTTGCGGATTATATTGGAGTTAAATCTCGCCAAGTCCTCGCATGCAACGGCTCAGATGAAGGTATAGATCTTTTAATAAGAGCTCTTTGTGAGCCGGGCCAAGACAATGTTTTTGTGAAAAAGCCCAGTTATGGGATGTATGAAGTTATGGCCAATGTGAATAATGTTGAAGTGGCCGAAAGTATTAACGATAGCACTAAAATCATATTTCTGTGCTCACCAAATAATCCCAGCGGAGAACTTTTGGATATGCAGGAGATTCTTGCTTATTGTGAAAACAATGCTTTGGTCGTTTTGGATGAGGCTTACATTGAATTTGCTAGTGTGGAGTCGTTAGCCTGTGAAATTGGAAGGATTAAAAATTTAGTTATTTTGAGGACGCTGTCGAAAGCCTGGGGCGCTGCTGGGATCAGGCTTGGTTATGTGATTGCTGATGAATTCGTCATAAATGTTCTGGCTAAAGTCAAATACCCTTACAATGTGAATACTCTTACACAAAATGAGGCTTTAAAAATCTTATCTAACCCAAATGATATGAAAAAACAGGTTGAAACTATATTGAACGAACGAGAACGAGTTGAAAAAAGATTGAAAGAGTTTGGACTGAAAGTTTTTCCTTCAGAAGCGAATTTTCTATTATTTGAAGTTGGAGATGCTTCGAATGTGAAAAAGAAATTGGAAACTCTTGGCGTTATAATTCGTGATAGAACAGGTGATTTTAAAAATGCTCTGAGAGTGAGTATTGGCACAAAAGATAAAAATGATAAGTTCTTAGATTCTCTAGCAAAATGTTTAATAAAAGTTGCGTTTCTTGATCGTGATGGTGCTTTGATATTTGAGCCGCAGGATGATTTTCAAGTTGATTCATTGGAAAAATATAAAATACTTGATGGAGTGATTTCTGGGTTACAAGAATTGAAAAAACGTGGTTACAAGCTTGTGATGATTACAAATCAAAACGGTATAGGAAGTGATTCTTTTCCTGAGGAAGATTTTTTATTAGTCCAAAATCAATTCTTGGATGATATGAAAAAAAATGGAGCTGAATTTTATAAAGTCTTTGTATGTCCGCATTTTCCTGAAGCAAATTGTGAATGTAGGAAACCAAAGACTGGTATGGTTGATGATTTTCTGGCAAATACTGCGATTAATTTAGGTGAATCTTTTGTTATGGGAGATAGAGATACTGATATTCAATTTGCTGAGAATATAGGTGTGCGTGGTTTTAAAATGAGGACTAATTCTGAATTTCTAATCCCTAAATTATGAGACAATCTATTATAAAAAGAGAAACGACTGAAACGAATATAAATTTATCACTGAACCTTGATGGTGATGGTAAATATGAGATTGATATTGAACTGGGATTTTTGAAACACATGCTGGAATTGTTTTCAAAGCACAGTTTGATTGATATTAAACTTAAAGCTAGTGGTGATATTGAAGTTGATGATCATCATTTAACTGAAGATATTGGTATAGTTCTTGGCCAAGCGATTAAGGATGCTCTTGCTGATAAAAGAGGCATTAAGCGCTATGGTTCTATGACTTTGCCTATGGATGAAGTACTAGTTTTATGTGCAGTTGATCTTGGTGGACGGTTTTCGTTTGAAACTAATTACCAATCTACACGTGAAAAAGTTGGCGATTTCTCAACAGAGATGATGAAACACTTTTTTGAATCATTAGCTATTAATGCAGAAATAAATCTACACATTCAATTCTTAAATCAAGGTGATAATGAACACCACAAAATAGAAGCTGCTTTCAAAGCTTTTGCACGAGCTGTCCGTGAAGCTTGTGAGATAGATGAAAGAGCTAAAAATTTATTTGCAACAACTAAAATATGATAACAATTATTGATTACAATTCGGGGAATATCGCGTCTGTTAAAAATGCGTTAAAAAAGCTGGGATTTGAATTTAAACTGAGTTCAAACCCTGAAGATATTGCAAATGCTGATAAAATCATCTTCCCAGGTGTTGGCAGAGCCTCATGTGCAATGGATGAACTAAAAAAGAAAGGTCTTATTGATGTGATTAAAAACAGCAAAGCTCCGTTCTTGGGTATATGCCTCGGTTTGCAGTTGTTGGCTGATTTTTCGGAGGAAGATAATACTAATTGTTTGTCTATAATTCCTGGGAAGGTGAAAAAATTCAAGGAAGGTCTTAGCGTGCCGGAAATTGGTTGGAATAAAGTTTCTATTCGCAAGCCCTCTCCCCTATTTGAAGGAATTGATGATGGTAGTTATTTCTATTTTGTTAATTCTTATTATTTTGATTCTGATGAATTTGCCCTTGGAACAACTAATTATGGCTGTAAATTTACTTCTGTTTTGCAGAAAGATAATTTCTATGCAACTCAATTCCACCCTGAAAAATCAGGAGATATTGGTCTTAAATTATTATCTAATTTTTGTGAATT
>CAYORB010000025.1:0-3679 GCA_964406295.1 uncultured Candidatus Peribacteria bacterium
CAAGAATTAGGGGTAGAGATTGATTATCCTGACAGATATTCAATAGAAAAAACAGAACAAAAGGAGGACAATGCTTTAGGTTTACGACTTACATCTATTCCAGAATTGGCATCCCTTAATTATAATAACGGGTATTTCTTTTAGAGATAGCCAAACTATAGAAGAATATGATCAAAAATGTAAAAAAGAGAGCGAGGCATCCTTAGGAGGAAATTGCATTTTTACATATCATTTAAGCTCTGATACTTATGCAAGTTTACAAAAAGCTAACAAGGATGGAGAAGTTCCCACAGATTTTGAATTGAGGCATTTAGGAGATTACGATTTTTTCACATTAAACCATAAATGCAATGGCGATGCATGCAGAATTTATCACTATATGACATTTATGGAAGATGACCTCTTGGTGCATATATAAAATCTTCAGGGAATCTTTCCTTATTTTGACTTTAATTTCCATCTTTCAAAATCATTTTAATGGGAATAGACAAATCCTTTCCAAACCTTTTATGAAATCTTTTATGCCACCGTCTAAGAGGACTTCTTGTCTCAGAGCCAGTTAAAGGAGTCTCTTCCGGAATTATTTTTAGTTCATTCAATCTATCTGTTGTTTGCGAAGCTAACAGTTCAGGACTATTTGAATATCTATCTTTAAATTTATTGACAATATTGTCAACAGCTCTTTCTTTAGAGAAACAATGTTTTATTGCAAGTAGCCAATAAATCACCCTTATTTCCATAAATTTAAGTTCAAGAGACTTGAGGATATCAGATACATCATTTTTATCTATTTTACTTTGAAATTCATTAATATCATCAAGTATAGCAATTTGTTCAACAGTAAGAAGATCAGAAAAGTCTGCTAGAGTAGGTAAGCTGTCAAGTACATCACCAAAGTTATTATTCAGAAACCCAAGCATATCCTCATAAGTAAGATCTATATGATTAAATAAATTATCTAAGGAACCACTATTAGAGAGAATACCAAGAAGACCGGCTTCAATTGAAGCAAGTTTAAAACCCAGTGAGTCCCCTCCTAACAAATCCCACTCTGAACTAGGTTTTTCATGCATAAATAGAAATTAAAAACTACTAAACAGTTATTCTTTATACCAATAAAGGTGATTGTGTCAAATAAACCTGGCCAAAAAGTCCATTGCAATTTCCTCAAAAACTTATGATATAATACTATTAAATCCATAACCCTTTCCCTATGAGATTAAAAGATAAAATCGCCATTGTAACAGGTTCCGGAAGAGGCATCGGGCGTGCAATCGCAATTGAATTAGCAAAAGAAGGAGCTAAAATTGTTGTAACAAGCACTAACCTTGAGGAATGCAAAGAGGTTTGTGAAATTATCAATCCTCTAGGTGTCGAAACTCTTTGCCTCAAGTGTGACGTTTCTAAAAAGAAAGAAATCGATCATCTTGTAACTCAGACAATGGATAAGTTCGGCAAAATTGATATTTTAGTGAATAATGCTGGAGTTGTACGTCAAAAGCCATTAACTGAAACCACTGAAGAGGATTGGAATTTTACAATCGATATCAACTTAAAAGGTCCATTTTTATTTTGCAAAGCTGTTGTACCTCATATGATAAAGCAAAAAAGCGGTAAAATTATTTCTATTGCTTCCATTGCAGGAGAAGTCGGATTTCCAAATATTTCAGCATACTGCGCCTCAAAAGGTGGTGTTATCAACCTCACAAGGGAACTTGCACTTGAACTGGCACCTCACAATATAAACGTAAATGCAATCGCTCCAGGAGTTATTGAAACAAAAATGACTGAAGAAATGCTCAAGGACTCAGAAACTAGAAAAGCGCTATTAGCTCAAACCCCAATGGGGCGAGTAGGGCAACCAGAAGAGATTGGAAAAGCAGTACTTTTTCTTGCTTCAGACAACGCCAGCTATGTAACAGGCCAAACTCTAGCTGTTGATGGTGGATGGTTAGCAAAGTAATCCAATCAAAAGGTTCAATAAACCGACAATATTTTTGTCGTTAATATTATCTAGTGTAGACCATTATAATTTTGCAACTTAACTTGCAAAAACTTCCTTATACATACTATTTATGATATAATAATATGAAAAAATAACACAAATAAAATGACTAATCCAAATCCAAAACAATCTAAAATCATCATAGTTGCTGAAGATGATAAGTTTTTAAGTAAGATTTATCAGGTGAAACTGGAAAAAGAAGGGTATAAAATTGTTTTAGCAATTGATGGGGAAGATACATTAGAAAAAATAAGATTTGAAAAGCCAGCCCTTATTCTTTTGGATATAATAATGCCTAAGAAAAGCGGAATAGATGTTTTAGCAGAAATGAAAAAAGATCCGAATTTGAGTGATATTCCAGTTATTATTCTAACAAATTTAGGGCAAGAAGAGGACAAAGAAAAAGCTATGAAATATGGAGCAGTGGATTATATTGTAAAAGCAAACATATCTATAGAAGAAGTTGTTGCCAAGATAGAAAAATGTATTAATGGGCAGCCAATAACAACACCATCAGAAAAAGAAGAAACACATTCCGCCTTAACCACATGTTCACAATGTAAAAAATCTGTCCCAAAAGGATCAGTTTTTTGTCCGTCTTGTGGCACAAAAGTAGAATGAATTTATAAAACAAAAACATGTCCGAAAAGGGAAAAATAGCTGAAACAGAGCAGCAATCCTCACAAACAGATCCACAATTAGTTCTAGTTAAAAAATCAAAAGCCTGGATTTGGATTGCCGCTATTGTAGTTTTATTGGTTATTGCTGTCGGTTTCATTTGGCAACAATTAAATCAAAAAGAAGCAGATCCTATAAAAGTAGGTATACTTCATTCTTTAACTGGAACAATGGCTATTAGTGAAAGATCTCTAGTGGATACTCTTATTTTAGAAATTGAAAAAATCAACAAAAAAGGTGGAATTTTAAATAGAAAAATAGAAGCAATAGTTGTAGATGGAAAATCTGATTGGTCAGTTTTTGCTAAGGAAGCGGAACGACTCATAGTAGAAGAAAAAGTGAGTGTGATTTTTGGTTGCTGGACATCAGCTTGCCGTAAAACAGTTAAACCAATATTCGAAAAATATGATCATTTACTTATGTATCCAGTCCAGTATGAAGGTCTTGAAGAATCGTTAAATATTATTTATACCGGGGCTGCACCAAACCAACAAATTACCCCCGCAGTTAAATGGGCCTTTGATAATTTAGGAAAAAAGTTTTTTTTGGTAGGTTCTGATTATGTTTTTCCACGAACAGCCAATGAAATTATTAAGGATCAAGTATATGCTTTAGGTGGAGAGATTCTTGGAGAGGAATATGCCATACTTGGTAGTACTGATTTTGATGAAATAGCGCAAAAAATTATTGAAACCAAACCTGATGTTATACTTAATACAATAAATGGAGATAGTAATATTGCCTTTTTAAACTCTCTTCATGATGTTTCTGTCAGTATTAAAGTAATAGCTGCGTCACATACTATGCCTATTATTTCATTTAGTATAGCTGAAGGTGAGTTGCTAGTTATTAAAGAAGAAATAGAAAAACAAATAAGGAAAGAATTAAATAAAACAAAGCATCAAAATATTGATCATTCTTATTCTGCTCATAAACATATTGAAGGTGAGAATATTGATGAAAATCATATTAAAGATCATATTAAAGATCATATTA
>CAYORB010000025.1:3779-16854 GCA_964406295.1 uncultured Candidatus Peribacteria bacterium
GAAGGTGAGAATATTGATGAAAATCATATTAAAGATCATATTAAAGATCATATTAGAGAGAGTATAGAGCATACATGGAATGAGCATGTAGTAGGCAATTATGCAGCTTGGAATTATTTTCAGAGCATAGAAACTGAACAAAATAAGCATTTTGTTGAAGGATTTAAAAGAAGATATGGTCAAAATCGTGTTGTTAATGATCCTATGGAAGCAGCTTATATTAGTCTTCATTTATGGGCACAAGCAGTAGAAGATGCAGGAACTGATAATGTTAAAGCAGTAAGTCAATCAATAAAAGGACAGTGTTTGGATGCACCAGAAGGTACAGTTTGTGTGGATTCTAGAAATAATCACACATGGAAAGTTGTAAGAATTGGTCAGGTTAATAAAGATGGTCAATTTGATATTATTTGGAGTTCAGAAAAACCAATTCATCCAGAACCATATCCTGCATATCGGTTAAAAACAGAATGGGATCAATTTTTAGAAGATCTTAATATTGCTTGGGATGGTAAATGGTCAAACCCTGGGAAATAGAAATAAATCATAAATAATATGTTCAGGTTCTTATTCAAAAACGTAAAAATCACTACCCAGTTAATCATTTGGTTTCTAGCAATTTCATTGATACCTTTAATTGTTGTATCATATTTTAGTAATGAGAGTTCTCAAAAAGTATTGCATGAAGAAACCGTAAAATATCTTTCTGCAATTGCTGAGCAAAAAGGGGATAACATAGACGCATATCTTTCTGAAATAAAAAGAAATATTAGATCATTATTGCGTGATCCTTCTTTTGCTGATGCTTTGATTGAATTTGATGAGGTAGTAAAAAAATACGGATTTGATTCTCCAGAATATAATGCTTTGGAGAAGGAACTTAGACCATTCTTATCTTACTATCAGCAATTATACGAATATCAAGACACTTTTCTTATTTCTACGGATGGTGACATTATATTTACAGTAACTCACGAAGATGATTTCAAAACAAATTTAAAAACAGGACCATATAAGGATTCAGAGTTAGCTGGTGTTTTTAATAGAACTCAAACATTATTACAAACAGATATATCCGATTTTAAATATTATGAACCTTCTAATCAACTCGCAGCTTTTATTGCAACACCTGTATACAAAGGGAAAAATATAGTTGGAATTGTTGCATTTCAAATATCTCCAGATGAAATTTTTAGATTAGTTCAAGATTATTCAGGTCTAGGAGAAACAGGGGAAATGGTTTTGGGATCAAAAGATGGAGATAAGATTGGACCAATATCTCCTCTTAGGTTTGATCCAGGATTTACACCAAAAAGAAAAGCTTTATTTGGACTTGAACAAGGTCGTCCTTTACAAGAAGCTGTACATGGGAGAAATGGTTTTGGTATATCAACTGATTATCGAAACGAAGAAATATTGGCAGTTTGGAGGTATTTACCGTCTTTGCGTTTGGGTATTGTTGTGAAAATAGACACAGCAGAGATTTTTGCACCAGCAAATAAATTAAAAAATAGATTATTTATTATTATAATGATAAATATATTGCTTGTAGTAATTGCTGCTATCTTGATAGCCAAATCTATTTTTAATCCCATAAGGAAGTTAAAAAAAGGAGCCGAAATTATAGGTAAAGGAAATTTAGAATATAGAATTGAAATTGAGTCGCAAGATGAAATCGGACAATTAGCTATGGCTTTTAATCAAATGACAGAGGATTTAAAAGAACATGGTAAGGAAATGATGCAGAAGAATAAAGAATTAGAAGAAAGCCAGGAAAGTCTTGAAAAAATAAATACAGTTATGACTGGTAGGGAGTTAAAAATGATTGAGCTTAAAAAAGAAATTCTGAAATTGAAATATCCAAAATAATTTATCTGACTATATGAATAAAGAAGAAAAGAAAACAATGATTAGCACTATGTTAGAACAGCATCGTGTTTTGCAAAAAGATTTAACTTTGATAAAAAATTTATTATCTACAGATCGTAAAGTTAGTTGTGAGAAAATAAGTCAATTTTTAGAGCAATTTGCAAAAGATTTAAATATTCATTTAGAGCTTGAAAATGGTATTTTTTATCCAGCTTTACTAAAAGAAATGAAGGACAAAGATCAAGATACTTCTAATAGAGAAGCTTTTATCGTTGAAATGAAAAATATTGAAAAAATTGTTGTTGCTTTTTTGCGAAAATACAAAGACGCTAAAGTTCTAGAAGAAAAATTTGATGCATTTAAAAAAGAATTACTCATTGTAATTGATACACTTAATCTTCGCATTGAATCGGAGGAGGAATTATATCAATGTTGGGGATATTTAAAATAAATAAAACAATTATGAAACTATCAATTTTCACCAAATTTATAACTATTCTTTTAGTCAGTTCATTAATACCAGTATTGACAATGAGTGGTTTGCTTTATCAGAATTTATTGGATAAAAAAGATGTTTTTGTAGGAAGTGTTAGTGGTGTTGGTGAATATTCAGTAGAGCGTGTTAGTGAAACTTTAAGAGAGTTAGGAGAAAAAATTATTCAACAAAAAGCAAAAGATGTTGCTAAGCAGATTGAGGTCTATATCAAATTGAATCCTCATATGACAGTTAAAGATTTGCAATCTGATAATTATTTTAGATCTATCGCTGTTCAGCCTGTTGGTACAACTGGTTATACTGCAGTGACTGATGTAAAAACATTAACAGCTCGGTTTCACGCTTCTGACAAGGTAGAAAATTTAGATTTACATAGTTTAGCTGAAAAATTACCTGGTTTTTGGGAGATAATGTCAAAAACAGAAGGAGGGCAACCAGCTGAAGGATATTATGATTGGGAGGATCCACTATATGATGATATTAAGCAGAAGTATATGTACATTGCTGTTGTAGATATAAAAACTGCGGACGAAGTTCAGTTTTCAGTAGCTGCAACTACTTATATTGAAGAATTTTCTGCATTAGTTGCACAAACTCAAAAAGAGATAGAAAAGGAACAATCGATAATTATTTCCTTCATTGGCGAAGAAAACAAGCAATTAGAAAGGCGTATTTTATGGATTAATATATTTATAACTATTACAGTGATTGTTCTTGTTTTGTCAGCAGGATTAGTGATTTTTCGCATAATTTCTAGGAGACTTAATAATGTCAGAGTTATTGCAGCAAAAATTGCTCAAGGGAATATGGATGTTAAAATAGATCTTTCTAAAAAAGATGAAATTGGTCAGCTGGCTATCTCACTTGATGAGATGAGAAAAAAATTGCAAAAATCATATCATGATTTAGAACGGCAGGTAAAAGAACGAACTAAAGAACTTGAGTCAGCTAAGTTATCGCTTGAAAAGAAGTCTAAGAAAAATATGCACGAATTGAAAAATAGAGGATTTATAAAGAGTATACTTGATAACAGTCCATCAGTTATTTACGCTAAAGATACTAAAGGTCGATACATTGTCATAAACAAGATATATGAAAAACTATTTAAGATTAGAAATGAGGAAATAGTAGACAAGACAGATTTCGATGTTTTTCCAGAAGAAACAGCACAGGCATTTCAGGCTAATGATACACAGGTCATGGAGAAAAATACTACTCTAGAATTAGAAGAGCAAGTTCCTCACAATGACGGAATTCATACTTATATGTCAATTAAGTTCCCTTTACATGATCATAATAACAACCTTATTGGTATAGGCGGAATTTCCACAGATATTACTGATCGTAAAAATGCGGAAAACAAACTTGAGGAAAAAGTAAAAGAGCTAAAAAGAATAAATAAATCCATGACAGGTAGAGAATTGAAAATGATTGAATTAAAGAATGAAATAAAAAGGCTTAAAAGAGAAGATAAATAAAATATAATTATGAAAATTAAAACAAGATTAATTATAACAGCGATTATTACACTTGGATTAGCATTTTTTATAAGTTATGTACTTTTTTCTACAACAACAGAGCTTAAAAAAGGTATAGAAGAATCAAAAATATCTGATGAAATGCTCAAAGGTATTTTTGAATTGAATACAATAAATAATAAATTTTTACTTTATCATGAACAGCGTGCAGAGGACGAGTGGAAATCAAAATACAATTCAATTCATGAATTTATAAAACCAGAGTATTATAATAAAACTGAAGAATTTAAAATATTAAATGAAAATTATAAAAAAATAGAGCAAATTTTTGATAATTTAAATAGCTTATATAAAAATAAGGGGGCTACACCAGAACTGGAAGATAAATTAACTAATCAACTTCTACTTTTATTCCAGGATTTATATAAAACAGCATTTAGTTTAAATGAAAAAGCTAATTCAGAAGTTATTAGTCAAGTAGAGAGGGTAAAATCAATAGTTACTGGGACAATTATAATTTTTGTTCTAATTATTCTAATGGGGATTTGGATGATTTTTCAAACAGTGATGAAACCAATTGCTAAGCTGCAGAAGGGGGTCAAAAAAATTGGTCAAAGAGATCTTAAATATAAAATTGACATAAAATCAAAAGATGAAATAGGACAATTGGCATTAGCTTTTAATGAGATAGCTGATGAAATTTTAGCTAGCCAATCAAATCTTGAAGATAAGGTTTCTATAAGAACTGAAGAGCTTGAAGAGAAAAAGATAAGTTTAGAAAAACAGCAGCAAGCCATACTTAATATTTTAGAAGATATTGAAGAAGAAAAGACTAATGTATCAAAAGAAAAAGATAAAATTGACGCTATATTGCAGAGTATCGGAGATGGGGTATTTGTAATTAGTAAAGGCAGGACAATTTTCATGTTTAATCAAGCAGCAGCTGAAATCTCTGGCTTTGATTCAAAAAAAGTGATAGATAAGAATTATCAAAAAGTGATGAAATTTATTGATGAAAAGGAAGGGACTTACAAAGGTAGTTTTATTGAAGAGGCAATGGAACACGGTGAAGTAGTAGAGTTACCAATGCATTCAGTTTTAGTTAAAAAAGACAAAAAAACTTTAGCAGTGGCAGCTATAGCTTCGCCCTTAAAGGATAAAAGTGATAAAGTGATTGGTTGCGTAATAGTATTTCGTAATGTTGAAAAAGAACGAGAGATTGACAAGACCAAATCAGAATTTGTTTCTTTGGCTTCTCATCAATTACGTACACCTCTATCAGCTATCAACTGGTATGTAGAAATGTTAATGAATGGGGATGCTGGTGAACTAAATGATGAGCAAAATGAATTTTTGGAACAGATGTATCTCAGTAATCAAAGAATGGTAGAGTTGGTTAATTCATTATTAAATGTTTCAAGATTAGAACTAGGCACATTTATAGTTGAGCCAGAAAGTTTAGATATTGTGCAACTTGCCAAAGAAGCAGTTTGTGAATTGAAAGCACTTACAGAAGAGAAAAAAATTAAAATTCTTGGAAAATATGATGATATACCACATATAAATTTGGACAAAAAATTGACTTATATGATTTTTCAAAATTTACTTTCAAATGCAGTGAAATATAGCCCGGAAGATACAAATATAAATATAAGTGTTCTAAAAAATGAAAATAATGTAGATATTGAAATCTCAGACAAAGGTGTAGGTATACCTAAATCCCAACAAAATAAAATGTTCACAAAACTTTTTAGAGCAGATAATGTAAAAAAATTGGATACAACAGGTACTGGATTGGGTTTATATATTCTTAAATCGATTTTAGACAACGTAGGAGGTAAAATAGACTTTGAATCTACAGAAAACAAAGGTAGTACATTTTATGTTAGTATTCCACTAAAAGGTATGGTGAAGAAAAAGGGAGTCAAGAAACTAAGCTAAACCGCTTTTCTTTATCTTACAAGTTCTATTGTTGGTGCAGATCCACTACCACTAGCCCCTTCTCCTTCAGGGTCACAGGCTCCTACTACTAAGCTACCTAAAGCAGTTTTTGATAAATAATAATCCGTTGCAGTTGCTGCTCCGGTTTTTGGATCATATGGCACCGTTGCTAAGTAATTGTCCGGTACAGCGGAAAGATCCACGCATGCTGCTTGTGTAGTTTGAGCTGTGCACCCTGAATCACATCCTGAACCGCTAGTACCTATTATAGAATATTGTCCCGCTGTGAGTGCGACTATAGTAGAGTAATGGATTCCATCATTATCAACTTGGTACTTTATAAGAGCATCTAAAATATTCGTAATATCGCTCCATCTTCTAGCATTTCTGGATTCATTCAAACGTCTTGCAGGATCAATTGCAACAAAAATCGCAGCAGCAAGTATAGCAATAATCGCAATCACAATAATAAGCTCGATGAGCGTAAAACCACGTCTATTAGAGATCATATTTTTCATAGGAAGGATTTATTATTTGGATTATTATAATTTACCTTAACAACTCAATAGTCGGTGGAGTACCATCTCCACTAGATCCTTCTCCTTCAGCATCACATGCTCCAACAGTAATCATATCATTAGTATCTCTCTTCAAGTAATAATCAGTTTTCAATTCTGTGCCATCTTTTGGATCCATTGGTAATGTAGATAAATAATTAGATCCCATATCAGATAGATCAACGCAAGCTGACCTGGTTGTTTGCGCTGTACATCCATTATTACCACCTATTGTACAGGTACCAACTGTGTAGTAGACATTATCTGTCAAATCCCTAACTTCTGCGTAATGTTCACCTTCATTATCTATTTGATATTTTATAACTGCATTTATAATAGTTTCTATATCGCTCCATCTTCTAGCGTTTCTGGATTCATGGAGACGCCTCGCAGGATCAAGAGCCACAAAAACTGCAGATGCCAGAATAGCAATTATTGCGATAACTATGATCAATTCAATAAGAGTAAAACCATTCCTATCAAAATATAGATCCTTTTTGTTATTTTTCTCTGTTTTTATAAGAATGAGATTATCTTTAATACAATCCTACGACATTTTTTACTTCTTTAAAAGATTTATTTGCGTTTTTATATCCACACCTATTCCTTTTAGGGCAAGACCAGAAGTAATTTTAAATTGGATTGGATAGACATTTTCACCAATTTTAGGTGTAATTTTATAATTATTGAGGTGAGTAACGGGTAATTTAATACTTACTTGCAGAGATTTACTCAAAGCTGTGGCTTCTTGCTGATTTCCTAAAATTACAATGCTCTTGATATCACGCTTCGTTGTTTTTTTAAAAGAAGTGATAGTTTTATTGAGATCATTAATAAGAATAGTGGGATTAGTTTGGTATTCTTGTTTTGAAATACTGTTACTATCAAAAATATCTTCACTCCAAAGTGAAAACCAAGTGATTTTATCATCATTTATATCAATGAGAAGTATACCAGAATCTGTATCTAGATTTAGAGGGATATTTCTAAGTAAACTTAGGGATTCCGGTTCAAGAATAATAGGATTGAGCTTGGCAAAATTTTTCAAAGTTTCATAGTATTGAGCAATTATTAATCTTCTAGTTGCTGCAACCGACACGACTTGCACATTTCCATATTTAGAAGTGTGATAATCATATTTCACCTCATAAAAAGGCAGCGGTATACTTTCTTCAATAAGTTTTTCCAAACTTTTTTTGAATTCATCTCCTTTCAAATCTGCAGGGAGATAAAAGATATGCTGAAAAGTTTGATTTTCTGGAATGGAAACAATGCACTTTTTACTTTTTATTGGCATGGGTTTTATAGAGGCCAATAAAGTTTTAATTTCTTTAGCCAATATCTTTTCCTTAAGAATTTCTCCATTTTTAATGATTCCTTTTTCTAGATTTTTTTGTCCAATAGATTTAACTTGAGGATTTTTATTATCTCCTTTCAATTGTATTACTTGAATAAAGTCATCATTGAAATAAAGTCCGAAAGCAGTGGACGGTATCAATTTATTCCAAATATTTTTTATGAATTCAAGCATGTTAAATTGTTTCTTCCCACGACATTATAGCAAAAGTAGGGAATATAGTTACATTGATTTGTAGGTTTTTTGAATAAACATCATTTGTTGCGGTAATTGATACTATTCGTGCTGTGCCAGATCCAGATACAGATATTGTGCAAGAGGTATTATCAATTACTAAACTTTCTCCAGTATAAACATTGTTTCTATTTAATTTTGTTAAAGCTTCTTCTGCACAGCCATCAATATTCAGAAATATGCGGCTAGATTTACTTTGATATAGATTCATTTGATTTTGAGAAATAGAAGAAAGCCCTAAATTTAAAGCGATAATCAATATCAGAGCAGAGATTATAATCATTGAAACCAGTATTGCTGCACCTTTTTGTTTTTGTACTGATTTTAAGAATGTTTTTAGCATGTTTATTCTCTAACAGATAAAGCTGTTTCAAGGGATATTGAGGCATCATAGTTAGGATCGCCACCAGGATTTACTTTTTCTATAGTTAATTCAATATTAATATTAGTTTTTTCACTCCATCTAGTTAAGTCATGAAGAGTAAAATTTATTATATCAACTTTATCACTGGTTATATCCACATAATCTGCTGCACCTTCTTTAATTCTTAATTTTCGAATTGTCACGCTTTCACCGCCAACACTAATATTTTTCGTATAAGTATCAAAAATAACATCAGTGCCCTCACCAGGATAATCCAAGGTCAATACACCTGGATGAGATCCAAATGTAGAACTGCCAGTAATAAAATCTTCAGCAGCTCTAACTTGAAGTTGCAATTGATGTAGGGCAAATCTGCTATTAAAATAAACTTCACTTTTCCCTTGTGAATTAGCATTACTTACAATCAAATTCCAAGCTATATTAACCGCCGTAACCAGAACTATAGAGGAAATCCCTATATAAACGATGAGTTCTATTAATGTAAATCCTTTTTTCATTTTAAGGTTGAATATTTAATACTGTCACCGTACTGGCATCTACCATTCCAAATATGATAGATATATTAGATCCTGCCATACTCTTCTTAAATCCAAAATCTATATT
Organism: uncultured Candidatus Peribacteria bacterium; assembly: GCA_964406295.1. Classification (GTDB taxonomy): domain Bacteria; phylum Patescibacteriota; class Gracilibacteria; order UBA1369; family LOWO2-01-FULL-3; genus CAYORB01. The sequence goes on from CAYORB010000025.1 coordinate 12,700, forward strand.
ATATGTTCCTGCTTCAGATACTAATGTGAAGTCTGTGATATCTAGTTCTATTTCAGAGCTAGCATTTCCAAACCATTTGCTATCTGAATCGATTACAACCTCTTGAATTTGATTTCCTAATCCTCCTCCTGTCCAAGAAACAGTTATTGTATCTATTGTAATACCAGATCCTCCTATATTTTCTATAGTTATATCGCTTACTATCAAATCACCTCCAGAAAGAGTTACATTAGAGGTATCAACCACTAAATAATCTCCTTGACCAATAACTGCTGCACCTGGTGTTACCTCAACATACCTTGCAGTACTGTCTGACATAGTAAAAAGAAAAGTGAAAGAAGTTTCACTCATATCTCCATCAAAATCAAACCAATCTATATTAATGGCACCTGATCCGGAAGAAAGTGTGAAATCTGCTATATTAATTTCTGTGCCTGAAGCTTGTCTGCCTGATGGGCTTCCAGCTCCGTTATGTTTCCACATACTAGTATTATCTATTTTTATTTCTTCAAGTAGATGAGAATTTGTCCATGTTGGAGTAATTTTATCAATAGTTATGTCAGAAGAACCTAGATTTTCAATAGTAATACCAGTGACTCTTTTATTCCCACTTGCCATAATTGTTTGTGAAAGATCAATGGATAGATAGCTGGATTCACAACATCCTGTCTGATCAGTCCATTTATTTAAATATTCCATAGTAGAAATTGAAGTAGAATTTCCTCCCTCAAGATCCCAAGTAACAGTAACAGTAACTTTTTTAGAATTATTATCAATAGTGCCACCACTATCTACAATTACACAGCTTGAATTGCGCTGAACATCAGCAACAGTGATAGTGCGTGTAAATTGTCCAAAAGTATTAGAACTTCCCGAAAACTCCCAATAAGTGTTTATGTCTGTAAGCCCATGTGTTCCGTTTGTAAGATTGGAAAAATTATAATCACGAATTGAGCGTGTAGCCTCCATGCCTTGTTGTAAATACATATCAGCTTGTAATCTTTCTGTGTCTCGCAAATTTGTACTATGGGATCCCAAATACAAAATAACAATGCTTGAAGCAATAAGAGTAAAAATTCCAACTGCAACAATGATTTCAATTATTGATTGTCCACATCTATTAAGTTGTAATTTAGATTTTTGCATATTTGTTAATTAACTTCTATTACTCCCTTTGAATTACTTGAGATTGTGTATGAATTCCCCAAATTATCTGAAATTTGAAGCGAACCATAGTTTGATGTTTCTCCCGTTAATTCATCAAATACAATATCGTCACCAGCTCCATTTAGACTGATATTTGAAAGTGAAATTATATTTGGTAATTCTGACACGATATCATATGAAGAATCTCTGGTTGCATAATCACTTCCTTGAAAAAGTACAAATTTATCATCTGTGCCTCCTGAATCTTCATCAAAATAAACTCCCCATGAAGAATCCTTCACACGAGTAATTGAACGCATTTGTGCTAATCTTAAAGTTTGTATAATTTTCTCAGTATTTGTATTTAAATACGTATCAGCAAGAAGTCCTCCCTGAATAATAAACGTAGATGATATAACAATTACTAAAATTCCAATAACTATAAGTAACTCAACTAAAGTAAAACCTTTTTTATTATTTATATTTTTCATTTTAGTGTCTCAGGCTACCGGTTATTTGATAAATCGGTCCAAGAATTGAAATTGCGACTGTTCCAACAACTATACCTATCACTATCAATAAAATTGGTTCTAAAACTGTTGATAAATTTTTCGTAGCTTCATCTACAGCTTCTTCGTAAAATCTTGATAAATATTTTAGAGTTTGAGCCAAATTCCCTGTTTTTTCTCCAACTCCAATCATTCTGGCGGTTATTAGAGGAAATAAATCAGGATATTTTATTATCGCTCCTGCCAGGGGATTTCCTGCCTCAATTTCCGGTACTAAATTATGAATAGCTTTTTTGTAAACTATATTTGCTGTTCCATCCGCAGTAATTTTCAAACTTTGATTAACCGGCAGTCCAGTATCAAGCAAAGTCCCAAAAGTATTATTAAATCTTTGAAGATTAATATTTCTAACAATATTTTTGATAAGCGGCATTTTTAGAATTATGCGGTGAGTTAATGGTTTTACAAAATTGAGCCTTAGGAACCAAAACAAAAACATAGAACCAATCAGTAATCCTAGGAAAATAGCTAATCCATGTTGATCAAAAACTTCAGCGACATAAATCAATCCTCTGGTACTAAGTGGTAATTCAACATCTAGTGTTTTAAATAATGGAAGAATTTTGGGCAGTACAAAGATCGCAACTGATATTCCTAACCCAAAAACTGCAATAAAAATCATAATCGGATAAATCATTGCTGATTTAATTTTTTTTCTGAGGGCATAAGATTTGGCTAGTTGTTTTGCAATTTTTTTAAGATTCTCTTCCAATGTTCCAGACAATTCTCCAGATTTCACCATATTTATATAAATTGATGAAAAATATTTTGATTGTTCTATAAGTGCTTCGTGAAAAGATCTACCACTACTAACTGTTGCTAAAATTTGTTTAATAACTTTTTTCATTTTACCTTTCGCTTGATCTTCAAGAATTTCCAAACCTTCAACAAGAGTTAAACCACTTTTTAAGGTAATAGCTAAATGTTTTGTGAAAAGTAAAATATCCACATCTTTGATACCACCTATCTCTATATCAATATTCCAATTTTTTTTTGTTTTTTTAAGCATATTATTCTTTAACTACTCTTAACATTTCTTCAATAGTTGTCACTCCATTAAGAACTTTTTCGCGAGCATCATCAAACATTGTTGTCATACCATTCTCTATTGCTTTCTTTTTAATTTCATCAGCATCAGCATTTTCCATAATCAATTTTCGAATATCATCATTAATTTCCATAAGTTCAAAAACACCAGTTCGCCCCATATATCCCGTGTTATTACAGAGTGGACATCCTTTTCCTTTGTAGAGTCTGATTATATCTTTCCCTCTTGTTAATTTTTCCAGAGTATCTATAGGAACTTTTTCTCTTAATTCATTCATTTGAATTTCATAACTCATAATACATTTAGGACAAATTTTTCGAATCAATCTTTGTCCAATCGCAATATTTACAGTAGATGCAATTAAGAAGGGTTCTATATCCATATCAAGTAAACGGGGAAGAGTAGTTGCTGCATCATTCGTATGAAGAGTTGAAAGCACGAGGTGTCCTGTCATAGCTGAATTCGTAGCAATTCCAGCAGTCTCAGCATCACGGATTTCTCCAACCATAATAATATCAGGATCCTGTCTTACAATAGACCTAAGCCCAGAAGCAAAAGTCAGTTTTGCACGAGGATTCACTTGAATTTGTGTAATACCATCAATATTAAATTCAACTGGATCTTCAATTGTTGCAATATTCACCTCTTTTTTATTGAGAATTTTAAGAATGGAATACAGAGTTGTTGTTTTACCGCAACCAGTAGGTCCTGTAGATAAAACCATACCCCAGGGCTTTTTAATCGCATCAGCTAATTTCTTATAATCCTTTTCAGAAAGACCAAGCTCTTCAAGGGTAAACTGTCTAGATTTCTCTGATAAAAGCCTCATTACAGCATTTTCCCCTTTTGTAGTAGGAACAATAGAGACACGAACATCAGCTCTTTCGTCACCGATTTTATGTTGAAGTTTTCCATCTTGAGGAGATTGGTGTTCATCTGTACGAAGTTTGGCCATAACTTTTATTCTTGAAATAAGAAGATTATGAATTGTATTTGGAACCGAAATAATATCATGCATAACTCCATCGATTCTAAAACGAATAATAGTAGAGTCTTCATATGGTTCGATATGAATATCTGAAGCGCCTTGAAGAATTGCATGCTTTAGCAAAGTATCAACGATCCTAACTACCGGTAAATCAGTAGCTAGCTTCTTTAGATCATCGGGATCTTGTGAACTTAATTCCTCTATCCGACCTGTTTCTTTCTTAATAATATCGCCAAAATCATCTTTTAAACTTTTTTGATACAACATTAGAGCCTTTTTAATAGAGTCCGTTGCGGTTAAACGAGGTACTATCTTAAGTCCTGTCTTCTTACTAATAAAATCAATTGCTCCCAAATTGTCAGTATCCAACATGGCTACCTCCAATTTGTTATCGTTTTGTCGAT
>CAYORB010000026.1:0-14558 GCA_964406295.1 uncultured Candidatus Peribacteria bacterium
ACCTAAACTTTACTGATTCTTTGGTTCAGAAGTATAGGGTGGGAGTTTAGAGAGTTGTTGTTTGAGTTTTGGAATGTTTGCGGTTAGTACACGGTATCTTATATGTCTGTATTGTTTATATTCTGTAACTTAACAAAAATTGACGATTTTAACAAAAAATGGTATCATACACCGATATAAAAATTTTTATGGGTATTGAAGAATCTAAAGAGTCTGAAAATTATAGGATATGGGATTTTAGTAAGCTTACACAGGAGGCTATACAAAAGGGGAGGGAGGCTGCCAATAAACTGAAGATGGATATAGAGTCAGTGAAAGGTGAGGATTTCGTAGAAGTAAATAAAAAAAATGGAAGGCACGGTTTAGGTGCGATTGTTAGAACTTTAAGAGCTAGAAAAAGCAGGAAAGGCAACTTGAGTTACAGGATGAAGGTTGAATTTCATTCAAGTGATGGCAAAGTTGAAAAAATGAGGCTACTTACTGCTGGAATTAAAGTGGGGCAATTTGTGAAATTGGAAGAAAGAGACGGTGAAGATGTTGTTGTTGTTTATGACAGTAAAGCTGATGCTATAAGAGCCAGATCTACAGTTAAACTTGCCCCCCAAATTATAACCCCAGAAAAAAAATATGATAATGATTTTGTTAAAGATTTAGAAATAGCAGGGGATACCATTACATTCGAATCTAATGGTAGGGGACATACTCGTCGTTTTGAATTAGATTCCAGTATTAGAAAAGAAGACTTCAGTGTTAATATAAAAGAATCTTCATCAATATCAAAAAGTCCTAATCTTGTGTATTTATCTGTTAAAATTGGAAACGCTCAAGGGAAAATTTTATTAAAAGGAAACAATGGTAAAATTGAAATGAAATTAAAGCCTTATAAAATCATACCTGGTAGTGATCAAACAAACCTATGGGATAAATATCGAGCAAACTTGACTGAAAATGCTATAGAGATATTTCCCATTTAGTAAATTTCTGGCGAATCATTACATAATTCATATGAAATTTCCTTTGCATCCAAACAGTAGACTCCATCGTCTTCACGTATATGCTTTGGAGCTGCAGATACAGCTAAACATTTTTCGTCCTGTTTAAATATAAGCCCACATTCTTCTCTTTCACTTATACAATCGGTGCTTGCAAAGTGATCTACTAATTTAGCATGTTTATGTACAACGTTTACTAATTTTTCAACCTCATCTCTTCCAGGTTTTTCACCTTCCGCCAATTCAAAATTAGAACAAAAACTTATTAAAGATGCAGACGGGGGTGTTTTCGGCTGTTTCTTAGGAGCTTGGGTATGTGAAACTTGATGATTTGGAGGAGCATCACCATTAAGAACCTCATAACCTTTGACCTGAGGAGATCCTGCACTTATTAGCATAACCCCTCCAAGCATAAGATATTTCACCCCTCCTCTCACTCTATCTATATAATTGACTGGGCTAATCTCTGTACCATCTTCTGCTTCACTAAACTTTTTATAAATAAATTCCTCATCAGTTCCATTAAGAATTGCATTTAACAATCCTAGTACAAAATCCATATCTGGGCGACTATTAGCTTCTTTATTCAACATACTTGAAATCAGTATTTCTAAGTTTGCAGAAATACCAGCATTTTTTAGTGCTTCAATATCAACATTTTCAGACATATGATTTTTTATAGCTTCCTTAAAAGTTTTAGCCTCACCTAATGGATGTTTGCCAACAAAAAGTTTATACAAGAGAACTCCAAATGAATATACGTCAGTTTTCGGACTTAATACACCACTACATATTTGTTCAGGAGATATGTAGTCTGGAGTTCCTTCCATCATATCTGGTATAAATCTTAGATCATTTGTATCCTTCGTTTCTTCAGTATATTGGGGGATCCAATTTTGACCAGACTCCTCACCTACTTTTTGTATTTGATCGCGAGTTTCTGCTCTTATTTCACCTATATTACGAGCAAGTTCAAGGTCTATCAAGATAACTTCAACACCTGCTTTTCCATTGACTAAAAAAATATTATCAGGCTTTAAATCACTATGGATTATTCCTTGATTGTGAGCATCTGATATAGCTTCAGCTATTTTCGTCGCAAGTCTTAATTTAAACTCAATATTATTTCTATATTTTTCATAGCTATTTTTCAAAAATTTTCCTAAAGTAATCCCCTCAAGAAAATTTTGTGTCAATAATGTAGATTTTTCAGTCTTAGTTATTTGAGCCTCTCTCTTTTCCTCACTTGATTCATCAATTCTATCAAGAAAATATTTCTCTCCTCTCATTCGAGCATCAACAACATCAGAAGAGAAGTTTTCCTCTTGCACATTCTCCTTCACAAAAATCAACTTACCAGTAGAAACAGATGCACCTATAAAAACTGTGGTTTTTCTAGTGAAACGTATTGCATATGATTCACTATTACTATCAAATAAAGAGCTAACAGGATTTCTTTCAGGAATAGAATATAATTGTCTTTGTACATTTTCCAAATTAAATACTTCCTTCAAATACGTAGCGAGTCCATATTCTTTATTTTGATCAAGTCTGGGTATATCTTCTGTAATCGCTGCTTGAAAAGACTCCTCACTATCCACTCCTGAAACCTCTTGTTGTAGCGCTTCTGACATTTGAAATAGGATAAGACAAAAAAGAAGAGCACCATAATCTAAATCACTCATTTTGTCAAGTCCAGTTCCTTAAATTATGCTCCGAAACGCAATTAGAAAGATACCCATAAACAGATTAGCTCAAACGATCGCATACGAGTATGAGATAAAACTTCTCTCCCCGGGGATGGGAGTTTACATACGACCTGTTCTTGGCTTGCTGCTGCGGGTTTTGAGGTGAGTGCTCTCACCGGGGAGAAACTACTTCTTCTTAACTTCAGTAAATTCAAGTTCTACAGGTGTTTCACGTCCAAAGATCGTAATAAGAACTTTTACCTTACCTTTTTCTTCATCAATATAATCGATAATTCCTTCGTAGTTCGCAAAGGGACCACCAAGTACAACAACATTGTCACCAACTGAGAAATCAATTTTAAACTTAGGTTCAGCTTCACCCATATGTTTCTTGATAACCTTCCATTCCTCAGGTTTAACAGGTACGGGGATAGTTCCAGAACCTACGAATCCTGTTACATTTGGCGTATTTCGTACTACATACCAACTATCATCATTAACAGTCATATCCACTAAAACATAACCAGGGAAGATTTTTTTCTCCTCAGTTACAGGTTGTCCTTTTTTAATAACAATTTGTGTTTCTTTTGGCACCACAACATCAAAAATAGCTTCTTGCATTCCAAGACTCTCAATCCTCTGTAATAAAGCTTCTCTAACTGAATCCTCATATCCTGAATAAGTATGAATAACATACCAGTTTCTACCTGTTCCTGCTGCTTGTCTAGCCATCTAGATTTAGATTAAATTTTGAATTACATAGCTGTGCAACTCACCAAATGCATAGTCGACAGCACCCAAGAATAGAGAAATCACAACACAAAAAATCATGACAATAATAGTCAATCTCACGGCCTGATTTTTCGTTGGCCAAGTAATCTTTGTCAATTCCTCAAGACTTGTCTTAAAATAATTTTTTACTACGTTTTTTTTCATGATATTAACTTACGGGTATCCCTAAGAACGGCCTCATTTCTAAATTCGAACAAAACTATAACATTGTTATCCAGATAAATGCAAGTACTTGAGAAAAAAGTGAAAATCTGGTAAAATAAAGGGAAAATAAAAACACAAATAAAAGCAAATGAGCAAAGGTGTGAAAAGAAATTTTTATCAGTTCCTAATTGTGATGGGGTTAATCCTAGCATTTTCGCATATGACAGCGTTAGCTGGAAATTTACCTGCGACCAGTTCAGAATTATTCTCAAGTAGTGGATTGCCAGTACCGGCTGAAGGAAAAACGGGACAAGAAACATTAAATCAAATGGTTTTTAGTTTATTGAGCTATGTGAAAGTTCTTACAGGAGTCATAGGTATTTTACTGCTAACAGTAATAGGGTATAAATTAGTGATAAGTGGTGCAAATGAAGAAGAAGTTACAAAAGGGAAAAGAGCTATTACATATACGATTGTAGCTTTTGTTTTGATAAGTATGTCAGGTGATATAGGGAAAATTTTCGATATGAAAGAGGGGACAATTTTACAAAATCCACAGGAGATACTTCAAAGAGTTAGGCTTTTTGATAGACAGGTGGAACTGGGAATTACCTTTATGAAATACATAATTGGAGCCTTTGCAACACTGATGATGGTAAAGGCAGGAGCGAAGATGATAACACAGGGAGGCAATGAAGAAGAGCAAGGAAAGGCTAAACAAAGCCTTATGTACACGTCAGGGGCATTAGTTATGCTTTATGTGGGAGATATTTTTATCAATAGAGTTTTTTACAAGATAAATAAAAACGTTTATTCGGGAGTAACAGGGGTGCATCCGAGTATAGATGCCAAAGAAGGAGTTGAACAAATAGTAGGTATTACAAATTTAATAGTTACTTTTGTTGGACCTGTCGCAGTATTGGTCTTGCTTGTAGGTGCGATTATGTACGCAACATCTGGAGGAGATGAGGAGAAAATGGAAAAAGCAAAACGTTTGATTTTCTCAGCTGCGCTGGGAATTGTAGTGATTTATGGAGCGTTCGCATTAGTTAGCACAATTATAGCAGGTAGTTTAACCGAAATAGGGGCCGTAGAATAATAAATATGAAAAAAAATATAAAAAAATTAATAGTAGCTTTGCTAGCCATACATCTTGGATTGATGGTGAATATAATGGTAGCAAGCGCAGCTGACAACGCACCAGCACAGGGAGTGTCAGGTTCTGTAATAACTCCAATTGAAAAATTACAAACTATAGGAGAGGGGACAAATCTACCATCATTTCATGAAACTGGAAGACATGCTGACGCTCCTGCTGATTATAAACAAAAAGGTATAGCAACTATAGCGAGTCCTTTTCTATTTATAGTAGATCTTATGAGATTTCTTATCAGTGGAATAGCCTTATTGGTAATATTTATTTCTGCAATAAAGTTAATGTCAAATTCAAATGAAGAAGAGGCAGGAAAAACTAAAAACGCATTGATATGGGGAGTTGCAGGCTTGATATTGATACAATTTGCTGATGCATTTGTAAAAAAAATGTTCTTTGGAGAACAAGGTGAGGCCTTTGAAAGCCAGGGGACATCAGAATTATTCGCAGAAGAAAGTGTTTCACAGATCAGAGGGATTATAGGCTTAGTCCAAATGTTCATAGGGGCAGTTTCAGTACTTGTAATTGTTATAAGAGGATTTATGTTGATTACTAATGTAGCTGGAGACGAAGAAAGCCAAACAAAGGCCAAAACTCACATTATGTGGGCTATAGGAGGACTAGTTGTTGTAGGTTTATCAGAAGTTGTTGTAGTAGGTTTTCTTTTCCCGGAAGCAGGAGAAGCACTGCCTGACGTTGACGTTGGTAAGAAAATAATAATCAGTTTGACCAACTATGTTTCAGGGTTTGTGGCGATTCTTGCCTTTGCAAACCTATTTATCGCTGGTTATAGATATGTTGTGTCCGGAGGGAACGAAGAAATAAACGCAAAAGTAAAAAGTTCAGCTATAGGATCTTTAATCGCAATTTTACTTGCACTAGGCGCATTTGCTGTCGTTAATACATTTATAAAACTCGAAGCTAGACCTGAGGTTATAGAAACTCCAGCTCAAGCTGAAATTAATTTAGAATAATAATCACATACATATGTTCTCAATAAGAATTTTAAAGAAATACCTAACAGTGTTGCTACTCACATTGTTTACAGCAGCATTTTTCCAAATAGGAACAGGGCAAGAGGCATTAGCCATTGGATTGAGTGACGTTAGTGATCTTTTTGAAGCCGGTGGTGATAAAGGCCTTTCATTTACAGAATTTGAAGGTGGACTAGCCACTTTGGAAGATACGGATTATGATGAATCCTTAACAACTTCCACTGATGCAAGAGAATTTATTATCAGAATTGTAAATTTCGCACTAGGGTTTTTAGGGCTTATTGCAGTGATTATTGTTATATATGGAGGTGTTTTGTACGTAACAGCAGCAGGAGAACAGGAGAAAACAGACAAAGGTAAAAAAGCGATCACCTATGCAGTAATAGGTTTATTGATAGTGATGGCATCATTTGCGATTGTGAACACTGTGATCAGTGGCGCAATGGGAGGTGAAGAAGGCGAGGTAGGAAGAGGAAGAATTGGGGCAAACACAGGTGCAAATTTCAACGCATCAGCAGCAGAAGTTAGAGCTATAGCCAGAGATATTTATATTGGATTTGTAAAACTGGCTGAAGTTGAAGAAGAATTAAAAGGAATAATAGCAGATTCAAACAAAACCTCACTGTCATATATGCCAGATGATATGGCTGCATGGATAGAAGATCCTGTTGTGGCAAGTGTTAATAGAACACAACCCGTTGCTGAATTGCCAAGATCAAATGTTTTAATATTCCTAAACAGTGTGAAAGGAAAATTGACTAATATGAAACAAAAATTGGCAAAATTTTCTAAAGCATATTCAACAATAAACAATCTCATAAGAGTCCTAGATGATAAGATAGATCAAGTTAAATCCATCCCAGAAGAAGAAGTGGAGCTTAACTTTAAATATAAAGAATATACAGATTCTTCTTATGGGGTAGGAATTCCATCAGGAGAAGGATTTAAAAGAAAAGTAGCTGAATTTACAGGCAAAGGGATTAATATAAAAAATAGTGTATTAAAAATTTGTGCAGACTCATACTCAAGTTCAAATGACCCTTGTAAAGATTATCCAAAAGATCTTTATACAAAATGGCCACGAATTAAAAAAACTATTCTAAGCAAAGATTATGATGAAAACGACAAAGAAAATATACGTACTATTTATCAACCTTTAAAAGAAATTTATCTAAATGAATTAAAAGAAAATTTTATTAAACTGGAAGAGATTCAAGATACTCTCAGAGGTATTGAAGCGGCAGAGCTGGGAAATGTTGCTACTCTTCATACTGATATGGTCATACTTTATGGTTATGGAGATTCAGAGGGAAATGTGGATTTAGCCAATCTTAATAAAGACAACCCGACCTACACAGGCTTTGCAAAAATAGTGGAAGATTTAAACCTAAAGGCAGACAGCCCTGACAATATAGAGGCCGCAGGAGCAATGCTTTATGAAGCTTTGAAAGCTCAGCTTGAATGGGCTGACAAAATTGACGAACTCATAGCAGTTGAAGCCAGACTTCATGCAAATGTAGTGAAAGGATCGGCACCATTGGTTGTCACATTTGATGTTATTAATTCAATAGATCCGGCAGGAGGAGCAATTATTCCTGATAATATAGATTGGAAACAAATAGATGGTAGCCAAACCTTGGATGATGAAAACATAGATCTACCAGAGGATGCGGTGACAGACTGTAACACTGGCACTTATGCAGAGGATGGAGATTTGGACGAAAGTGTGGTTGGAGCAGCATTTAGACAATGTACATTCAACCATCCTGGCACATATATCGCTACGGTTGAAATAAAATCAAATAATCCGAAAAAATACGTAAATGGTAGAAGTACTTTGGTTATAAAGGTATTGCCACCAAATACAAAAATTGACATGACCATGGATGCAGGTGGCAAGACATTTCAGTTAATGGGATATTATCCAAACGGCTTGTTAAAAGTAAATAAAGACAGAATTGCAGTTAGCTTGAAAGAATCTAAATTAGGCTTGGAATTTGATGCAAGTGGGACAAATTACACAGGTACCAAAGTTGAGAGTTATTCTTGGGATTTTGGTGACAATTCAACTCCAGATTATGCAAATACAGCCGCACCTACACACATTTATGAACTTGAAGGGCAGTATAAAGTTGTATTGGAAGTAATGAACACATTGGGGCAATTAGATAGAAAAATCGTAATAATAGATGTGCGGGATTTAGCTGCACGCATTCGAGTTAAGCCTGGTCTTAAGGTTTTCACAAACCAAGACGTGAGAATTGACGCAGAGTTATCAGCATCAAGTACAGGTCCGATCAGAACATATGATTGGAGAGTAGATAAAATTGATGCAGCAAGAAGAATAGTTAGCACACTTATAGAAGAAGACCGCTCTGCATTCAACTATAAATTCACTGACCCTGGTAAATACAAAGTATACCTTACAGCTACAAACGCTATAGACGAGAGTAAGGCTGAAGAGTACATATATGTATCATCACTTTATCCAGTTGCAAAATTTACACATAAGGCAAGTAAGCCAAACAAACCTCATATTATAGACCTAAACGCTTCATCTAGCTTTGATCCTGATGGAACAAGCGATAATTTATCATATGAATGGACAATAAGCCCTGCAAGTGAAGATGGAGAAAATTGGGAATTGATTGATAATAATGCAGAACGTATTACAGGTATTAATCCACAGATTAAATTCAAGAAAAAACAAGATTATGAAATTGAATTAAAAGTGACAGATACGAGTACTGTAGACGAACCTGGTTTAGAAGAAGAATCTGATGTAATAACAAAAACCATAACAGTAGACAATATTCTGGATTTGGATTGGGCTTCAGAGCAAGATTCAACAGGGAAAATTAATGAAGAAATGACTTTCAATATAGAAAGTGACAACGGCAAAGCTTATGAAATCGATTTTGGTGATGGTAATAGCGATAATGGCGATCTTGCAGGGAGAGAGGCTACAGTTACACATACCTATGACACGGCTGGTGCATATACGGTAAGACTAACTGTTTATGACGAAAATGATGATGATAATTCAATTCAAAGAAGATTTTTAATAAGTGAAATAGATCAACCCATTGCACATATAGGGATGTCCATCGCTGGTAATGAAGTTTTTTATGTAGATGAACCAATTATTATTGGAACCAGCGATTTAATCACTTTTGATGCTAGTGAATCAAAGAATATAGACGGAACTGGGCGTGATCTCAAATACCAATGGGATTTTGGAGATATGGGAAACAGTTCAAAGAAAATTGCTAACCACAAGTACAAAGAACTCAGTCCTGAAGCAGGTTTTTATACCATAAGTTTAAGGATTACAGATAAAGACGACCCTACAAAAACAAGTACAGATGAAGTGCAGATTAATGTAGTTAATTTCCCACCTAAATTTTCAAGCGTACAGGGCTTGGTCGGAGATTACGAAGGGGAGTTAACAGCACCTGTGCAAGTAGATATGCAAGTATATGGAGCTGAAGATCCTGATGGACAAATTGTTAAATACAAATGGTGGTATTTTGATGTTGAGAATGTTGATGAAAAAAAAGGTGTCCAGATCACAAAACAGCCAACAACAAAACTTACAATAGCTACCGATGGTCCTGAAGGTGAGGAGAAGACCTATGGCTTTGGTTTAGAAATTACTGATGATAATAATCTGAAATTTTCAAATGAAGATTCTATAGAGGAAGGTGATTTTTCTCAAATTACAGTCGTGAATGGAGCGAATGTCCTACCTGTAGCAAAATTCAATGTAAGCGCTACCTCAGTTTTCACAGGACGTGAAATTATATTTACAAGTGCCTCTACCGACGAGGACGGAGAAATCGCAAGCTATATCTGGGATCTCGAAGGAGATGGTTTCAGCAATAACGAAGCCACTAACGACTCAACAATATTCCACCAATACGAAAACAAGAATCTCGAAGGATACGAGGTAAAATTAAAAATAATAGACGACAAGGGCGGTGAAGCGGTTTCTGCACCAATCAAGATATTCGTAGATTCAAACGCATCAGCCCCAGTAGCAGCTTTCAAATATCAAGTAGTAGAAGGCAGCCAAGGTATGAAAATTGCCTTCGAAAACAAATCAACTGCAGACGAAGAAGAAGGAATGCGTATTATGAGCCATAAATGGGATTTTGACACAGCTTCAAGCCTAGAATCTGCTGATAGTGACGGCGATGGAACAAAAAGCAATGACGTGGATTCAGAAGAAACAGACCCACAAATGCTTTATACAGAACAAGGCGAATACAGAGTGAAACTCACAGTAACAGACACACAAGGCAATACTGACGACGTTACCAACACAGTAAGAATTCCTCTGGCAAATCCACCAGTTGCAGCCTTTACCTACAAAATTGAAGACGACAAAGTTAAATTTGAAAATCGTTCAACAGCAGATGAAAAAGCTGAGGCGAATATAGAGAAATTCATCTGGGATTTTGATACTAATTCAGTTTTGGATACAGCTGATAGTGATGGAGATGGTGTAAAAGATAACGATAATGAATCTGAGCTTGAGAGTCCTTTGCATGAATACATACACGAGGGAAAATATAAGGTGAAATTAACTGTTTTCGATAACCAAGGAAACAGCGATGAAGTAAGTCGTGACGTGAGTTTTGGAAGAACGCCTCAAGAAATGGTAGTTGATGAAACACCTGTATCAGATGATCCAGTTGCAGCCTTTACATATAGTATAGACGAAGACGGAGAAATTAATTTCAAGAATCATTCAACAGCAGATGATAGTCCTGAGGTAGAAATTAGGGATTATATTTGGGATTTCGACACAAGCTCTAACCTGCTAACAGCAGATAGTAACGGAGATGGGTTTAAAGACAATGATAGTGATTCTACAGAGAAAGAACCAACTCATAAATACGAAGTAGAAGGTTCTTATAAAATAAAATTAACTGTTATTGATAGTAATGGTAATACTGACGACGTGATTCGAATGCTGACTTATAGCAAAGATGCACCAGTAGTAGCAGAACAACCTATTTCGGTAGATCCTACTGCAGCATTTACATATGAAATTGATGACAATGAAGTTAAATTTGAAAATAATTCAACAGCTGATGAAGATGGTGGCATTGATATTGAAGAATATATCTGGGATTTTGACACAAGCTCTAATTTGCTAACAGCTGATAGTGATGGGGACGGATATAAGGATAATGACAACGATTCAAATAGGGAAGAACCAAAGCACGAGTATGAAGAAGACGGTATTTATAGGGTGAAACTTACTGTTATAGATGATTTGGGGAATAGGGACGAAGTTATTCGAGAGATTATTTACGCTAGAACTCCTGTTATTGATCCAAATGCTAACGCAGAAATGCCAACAGCAGCATTTGTTTATGAAATTGATGGAGCTGAAGTGCATTTTACTAATAATTCCAGAGCTGACACTAGCGCTAACGCAAGTATAGAATCATACGTATGGGATTTCGACACAAGCTCTATGCTTGTTACTGCGGATAGTGATGGTGATGGTTTTAAAGATAATGATAGTGATTCAACAAGCATAAACCCTACATATGAATACAGTGAAGACGGTATTTATAGGGTGAAACTTACTATTGTAGATAGCCAAGGGAACAAAGATGATGTTGTACGAGAGGTTAATTATACTAGGCCTGTTGCAGCTCAAGCCGTCCAACCTGATCAACCCTCACAAACCACCCAACCAAATATAAGTGGTTTTCAACCTGACTACAATGTTGTAGATGATTATTCAGCTGACGGAGGATCTATAGAAGCAATTCTTTCTTCTACACCTGCAGCTAGAGATGGTTTCATTTATTTAAATGGGGATCGCGCTAGTGTGAGATTTGATTTTCGAGGGTCTAGAGGAGCCATTGCTTCGTATATCATAGACAAGAATATATTATATGATACTGATAATAATGGAATTGCGGATGATGAGGAGGATTTCAAGAGCCACTTACCAGGTTCTTGGACTACAAATTTTGAAAAAGAATGGGGAAGAACAATAGTAAGGCTGACAGTTGAAGATATTCATGGTAATAAAGATATAGCGGAATTAGAAATTAAATTTCGATAACTCATTCTTTATGGAAGAAAATAACAAAAACACGAACGATGTTCAGCCAGTTCAGGATTTTGGCATGGAAGCAAAGCCCAGGCCTGCCGAAGAACCTAAAATCAAGAAATATACTGAACCAAATCCAGCAGGGGAAGCGCCACAGGCAGCACCTGTAAAGCCCAAAATGCCTGCAAATGTGGCAGCACAAGCACCAACAGCGCAAACAGCGCCAAAACAAGGCACCTCTACGCTTAAAGCCATAAAAAGAAAGCCAATGCCAAATTCAGCAGCACGCAAAAAAGCCGTATTGGGATGTTTAGGCGCTTTTGGAGGATTTCTAATAATTTTCTTAATTTTATCATTCGTTTTCTTATCACAAACAAGTGATGGGGTGAGTCCAATAGCAACATTATTGGGACTTAATCATGCAGCATTTGTAAATGGTTTGATAACTTTCATACATTTAATTTTCATTCTTATATCTTTAACTTTCTTCGTTTTCACCATGATAGGTCTTTTCCGTGTGAGTATGGCAAAGAAAGACGACAAAGAGACAAAAAAACAAGGCATGAAAATGAGTCTTATTTCAGGATTAATATTGATTTTTGTAATAATTGCCTGGGGATTTGTATATATTTACTTAGACGCAAAAAGAGTGGTAGTGGATCCTGAAAATATTGCACCGCCTATAGTAACTGAACCTGAAGAACCTTTGAATCTTAGTGCTCCTGTTGAGGTGAGGTTTGATGCAAGTAATATAGAAGTAGATCACAAAAAATATCAGATTGTATCACATGAATGGGATTTTGGTGATGGTGCAGAGGGAACCAGCCAAATTGTATCTCATATATACGAAGAAAAGGGGGTCTACGATGTTAAACTTATAGTTACTACTCGTGAAAAAGAAACTGGTAACGTGATTGTGGGGGGAGAATTCCATTTAACTGTTTCAGTAACAAATCAAGCTTTAAGAGCTAGTTTTACAGCTGATCCTGAATCAGGACCAGCTCCTTTAGAGGTGAAATTTGATGCTAGTGAATCATCTGATCCTGATGGATATTTAAAAGAATACGAATGGGATCTTGATGAAGATGGAGTTTTTGATGATGCCGAAGGAGAAATTTTAAGCCATGAATTCGAAAAAATCGGTAAATACACAGTTGCTTTGAGGGTAACATCAACAACGGGTGAATTTGATGTTACGGAAAAGCAAATCGTAGTTGAAGAAGAATCTATTCCCGAAGCTGTTATCACGATTACAGATGAACCAGAAAGATTTTTAGTAGCAGAAAATTATATTTTTAAATCTGATGATTCAAGCTCACCAAACGGGAAAATAGAAAAATACGAATGGGATTTTGGTGACGGAACTCGCACAATTACAACGAAAACCGCATCTCATAGTTTTAAAAATTCAGGAAGTTTCGAAATAACACTTACTGTAACAGACGAGACAGGGGAAGAGGGGACTATAAGCAAAACGGTTACAGTAGGACAAATTCAATCTATACCTCAGGCTATAATCAATACTAATCCTGCACGTCAAGACGGATCGCTTATCTTAGAAGGATCAGTTCCTTTCACTGTGTTATTTGATGGCAGTGCCAGCACAGATAATGATGACAATATAGTTGATTATGAATGGGATTATGACAATGATGGAATTAGTGACGGTTTTGGTCGTAAGGTCAGTCATACTTTCAATGAAAAAGGGTCACATACAGTAACTTTAACTGTTACAGATTCAGATGAAAATAGCAGCAGTGAAAACATGATTGTTAATGTGTTGTCGCAAGGCTTGGTCGCTAATGTTACAGCCAGCGATGTCGAAGGCAACGTACCACTACTAGTAACATTTGATGCTAGTGGATCAACTTATCAAGATGGAGATATCACAGCATATGAATGGAATTTTGGAGACGGTAGTAAACCTAAACTGGGAGATTCAAAAATCACACATAAATACACAAAAATTGGCTCTCATATAGCAAAAGTTAAGGTCATAGGAGCAGACAATAAGCACGCTACAGCAGAAATTACAGTAACAATACGTGAGATTCCAGTAAGTGCATGTTTCTCATCCGTATTTACAGAAGGAATAGCACCATTAGAGACTAGCTTTGACCCAGGATGTTCTACAGGATCAATTTCCAGATATTTCTGGGATTTTGGTGACACTGGAACTTCAGCAAAAGTAAAACCTTTGCATACATTTGAAGAGCCAGGTGAATATACAGTGACTTTGGAAGTTTCTGACGCTGAAAACACAGTTAGCCAATTTGAATTATTAATATCAGTAACCGAGGAATAATGAATAAAAAACATAAAACTAAAGTCGCAATAATAGCAATAGTGGCAATAATCGCTTTGATGAGCACAGTTGTGGCCCCATTATTAATTATTAGCCAGGGAGGTTAGTTGTTGTTTTGTACAAACTTTGGTACAATTCGAGGTGAATTAATTAAAATCATATGCATTTTGAAACTATAAAATCTTCTGATGGGAGGAAAAATTATGTTTTCACAGTTCATGGGGTTGGTAAAGCAGCTATGGTAGATTTGGAGCTTTTAGAAGAGCTAATTGAAAATACTGACTATGGTATTTCCAGTAAAGAAATTTTAAAAAGAAGTAAAGAAGAAACGATTTCATTAGAAGAATTAAAAAAAGAGATGAATGTATAAAGTTGAATTTGCGAAATCTTTTTTAAAGGATTTAAAAAAA
>CAYORB010000027.1:0-4315 GCA_964406295.1 uncultured Candidatus Peribacteria bacterium
CCAGTCCAAAATACAAGCATCAAACACAAAATCTTCCCATTTTTCCAAACTTTTTTGAGCAATACTTGCAGAAGCAGAAGTAGGATAGTAGAAAAGACACCACTTTTTGCTATGCAATATGTCAGAAAGAGCTTTGCTGGCTTTTCTTGCCATTTTAATCTTTTTTTGATCAATATCAGTCATTTCATACCTATTTTTATCTGCTACAACTTGAATCAAGGCATCATAACTATCAGCAACTTCTTTATCTAAATCTGTTAAATGAGTAATTTGTTCATCATTGGCTTCTTCCATAAAAATCCGTCCAATTTCATTAGTTGAAAACCTTACATCAATATTAACAGCACCAGCCTTTAATGCAGCTCTATATAGTTCTTTCACTAGGGGATATGAGTCAAAACCATAGCCTTTTATCAGTAAATTTTCTCCTTTTTGAATTTTAGTTGAATAATTAATCATAATATCAGCCAGTTTCCGCAACTTTTCTCTATCTACCATAAAATATCTTGTTTAAGAGTTAGTCCTTATTATAAATATTATACTTAATTAATTTAAACCTGAAATATTAAGTTAATTTTCACTCCACCTGAGGCAGTCTTTGATCTTTTAAAAAGAAAAAGTTGCCATTTACTTAAATTCAGATTAATATCTTCTGGCATTATATGTGCCGGGGTAGCTCAGTGGTAGAGCAAAGGATTGAAAATCCTTGTGTCGGGAGTTCAATTCTCCCCCCCGGCACCATTTTTCTATAAAGTTGAGACATATGCCTTTGTTGTTATAATCAGCGATTTATGTTATAATTCTATTAAATTAAAAATCAATCATGAAAGAAAGATATTTGATTTATAAACTACCAAGTGGTCTTGAGAGATCTTCTGCAGAGGGAATTCCTCCAGCTTTAGACTTAAGTCCTAGCACTCTAAATAACGCTCAAGATCCTAGATCAAAGCCCAAAACACAGGAGAAAAGAGGGGCTGAAATTATCACAACTCGTAACGTTAAGGAAAGTAATGATCCTGAATATGGCACTGTCTTAGAATTTGGTGGAGAAAAGACAAGAATTGCTATCACAGGTGAAGACGTTCATATTTTACTAAGTGTAGAGTCTGCAACTAATGCTGCAGACCATATTTATGTCCTTGCAAATGATAAAACATCTTATCCAGCAACTTGGGATAAATATAAAAATCAATATACATATTCTGATGGACCATTTAAAGGCAAGAAGGTTATATTCATGAATAATAATCAATATAAGATTATTTTAAATAAAAAAAATAATATAAAAACATCTTTTCCACGTGTAGATCAAGCTCTTGAAACATTAGGGTTATCGGATCCAGATAGGTTTTTATCCAAATTAAAATTAGGTCAAAAACACAATTTACACCTGAATAGCAAAAAGAATATTCGATAAATTAGGTAGGGAACTCCAAAAAGCAATGCAAAGAGTCATAACTACTAGCAACAAACTTTTTGATAAGTATCGTATTTTTTTAGAAACAATTTTTTAATACCTTTTTCATCAAAACATCCTTCATTACTAATAATTTTCTTAAACAATTTTACAGGAACCCTATCGTGAGAATATTTAACTTTTTCATATTGGATAGGTTTATTGTGATGTCTTTTAGAATGTTTACGCATAAAGATTTCGCCTCTTTTTTTTGATTTCCAGAGACTAAATTTAGTTGTATCAATAAACATAAATGAAGGTACATCCGCAATATGAAATTCAGATATAATTCCATGTGTTCCAGGATCCATTACAAAATCCATTGTATCTTTCATTGTTAAAGCACCAAAAAACAACATATCTATTTGCTCATGAACATGAGAAAGCATATATGATGGAACTACCTGGAACGGAATACGAGCTTTATGCATAGCTTCAATATTACTATGAGATTTTTCAAAATCTTGTTCAGCTATTACAACCCTAAAACGTCTCCCTTTTCTTTTTAAGTGTCTTAAAACATCTTGAACCGTATGACTATGATCATGAATCAATATGGTTTTACCTTCAACATCAAGTTTTTCAGCATAATGTAATATATCCACTTTATGCTTTCTAGCTTCTTTTAAAATTTTATTAACCATTTTTAGTACAATATGTTTCCATTTTTTTTCATTAAATTTTTCACCTGCAATGGTTTTATGAAATTCTAAAGTTAAACTGGCAAAATGATAATTTAAAATACCAAATTTAGGTTCAGTCTGAGAAAGAACATCCTTTAATTTACAAAATTGTTTACAAAAATCAGACGCATCTTTTATTTTCAAATCTTTTATAGATTTAACTAAAGCTCTCAAGACTAGATCAGCAACATCCCTAGTACCTATTTCAGCTTCCATTTTTCTTAACAACAAGGAAAACAATTCAATTTTTTCTTTCATATTTAACTTAATCTAAAATAAAGATATAAACTACATAATCCCAAAATCGCTATAGTAAGCGGTAATGCAAACTTCATGTATTCAATAAAACTAATCTTAACACCATTCTTTTTAGCAAGATCAACAGACACAACATTTGCTGATGCTCCTATTAGGGTACCATTTCCACCCAGGCAGGCACCTAATGATAATGACCACCATAAAATAGTTGTATCAACACCTATAAATTGAGCCTGAATTCCAACAATTACAGGAATCATAACAGTGACAAAAGGAATATTATCCAAAACCATTGAGACTAAACCAGATACCCATAAGACAATGAGTGAAAGATACAATAAATTATCAGTAGAATTAGCAACCCAATGGCTTAGTTCCTCAAGTAAACCAGTTTTTTCCACACCACCGACCATTATAAATAATCCGGCAAAGAAAAAAAGAGTACTCCATTCCACTGATTTAAACGAATCATGAATCGAAACTCTTTTTGAAGTCAAAATTGCCAATAACATAGCAGCAGAAAAGGCTATGACGTATGTAGGTAAACCAATTTGTGATTGGAATAAGAACCCTATTACAGTAAGTACCAAAACTGAAGATACTGCAATGACAAAATCTCTGTGCATAACAGTTTTTACAAATTTATTTGTAATTTTTTTGATAATAACATTAGCAATACAGAGCTCTATAAGATCATCAGAAATAGGTTTAAGCATTCTCCTATTAATAATCACGAATACCAATAACGTGAAGATTATCGCAATAGTAATTGGTATCCACAAGTTTTGAATAAATTTCAAAAAATTAAAACCGGTAGCACCACCAATAATTATATTTGGAGGATCACCAACTAAAGTCAAAGCCCCACCAATATTAGAAAAAATAATCTCAGCCATAACATAGGGTTTCGGATCCTTTCCCATACCATTAATGAGCTCGATAGTAAGAGGCACAATTAAAATAACCGTAGTCACATTATCTAAAAAGGCTGATAATACAGCTGTTATCAGTGAAAAAAAGAGAAATATTGCCATGGGATTACCTCTGGTCAATGAAGCTATTTTCACGTTTAACCAAGCAAATATTCCACTTGCCGAGGCTATGTGAACAAGTAACATCATTGCTAATAACAACAAAATTGTTTCAAATTCTATAGCCACAATTGCCTCTTCTGGCGACAAAATACCAAATATAATCATCAACAAGGCCCCCGACAAAGCAACTAAAGATTTATCATAAATCTCCATGACTATGAAAGCGAAGGAAACCGCAAATATGCCTAAAGCAATGTAAGTAAACATAAAAAGATCTTACTCCTTAAAATCCGCTTGTCCAGCCAAAAACAGAGTGGCTATTCCAAAAATCTATAGCAGTGATATACTAAGAGTAACATCCCATAACAATTAGCTATATGGAACTAACATTCTTGTACAAAAACCTTCAGAAATCTGATGAGGGAATTTTTAACGACTATGTCCAACAAAAAGTGGACATGATAGAGTTGCTATTAACGAAATTTGCAGATGATGCAAAAATTTTAAAAGCATCAATAGAAAAATTTGATAAGCATGATGCCTATCAAGTTGAATTTTGTCTTGTTTTACCAACAAAATCGATTATAGCAACAGAGACAAGCCATAGCATAAATAAAGCAGTTGATCTCTCAAAAGATAGATTGGTATCTCAAATCAAAAAACATTTATACCATTTAAGAAAACAGAGATCACATGCCTCAATACGTGATAATGAAGTGCTTAGTAAAGAACTTCATAATGTAAAAGAAATATAAGGATAATATGACAATTAAAAAAGAGGCCTTATTCAGGCCTCTTTTTTAATTGTAAACAAACTTACTATTCAGCAGCTTCTTCAGTAGCCACTTCTTCAGCAACTTCCTCAGCAGCAACTTCTTCAGTAG
>CAYORB010000027.1:4415-14480 GCA_964406295.1 uncultured Candidatus Peribacteria bacterium
CTTCTTCAGTAGTTTCTTCAACTACTTCTGGTACGATTTCAACAACAACTTCTTCAACTACTTCAGTAGTTTCTTCAACTTCCTCAGCTTGTTCACAAGCTGCAAAAGACACAGAAGCCATGCTAAGAATCACTAGACCAACTAGGAATTTCTTCATAATATTATATTAAATAATAAAAGGTGTGATAAATCTCACTGGCCAAGTATACTTATTAATGAGAAAAGACATAATACTATATCTTGACACAAGCCCAGAGATATTGTTTGTCTCAGATTTAGTGTTTGGAAAATAAGCCATTTCAACTGTAAAATAAAAAGCAATGAATATGAAATCAATTCAATTAGGAGAACAGGTTGCAAAAAAAAGTATTATACATCTTTTATTTTTAGGTGTAGTTAAATTACTTGTAGGAATTTTTACAGGAATGACCGTAATGATTACTGATTCAATTAATACTTTTGCGGATACACTAGGAATTTTTGCTGCATATTTAGGACTCAGATTGTCACATAAAAATGCAAACAAAAACTTTGAATATGGTTTTTATAAAATTGAAACACTGGCTGCATTTATTATTTCTTTAGGAATTATTTACCTTGGGTATGTAATGTTAACTAAAAGTATTGAAATAATCAGCACACCAAATGTGGGACAACACAGGATTTTTGCTATTACTGCAACTCTTTTTGCTATTCATCATTCTTATAAGCTTGAATCAAAATTACGACGGGCTGGTGAAAAAGCTAATTCACTTGCATTGATTACAAGCGCTAAAGATAAAAAAATGGACATGTTTAGTGGAATGGCTGTTTTAATTTCCATTATTGCAAATTATAAGGATATTCCATATGTTGAGGGAATTGTCTCAATGGTCCTTGCTGTTATTATTTTGAAAGTTGGTTTTAGCTCTGCAAAAGAATCCATATTCTTTTTATTGGATTATTGGGATGACCCAAAACTCAGCAAAGAAATTAAAAATATACTCCATAAAGAAAAAGATTTAATTACGGGGATTCGTAAAATGAGACTTAGAAGAGCTGGAACTTTTATTTTTGGCGAGGTTTTTATTGATATTAAGCCATTTGCCAGCATTAAGGATCTGAGATCTGAGCTAAATCTTCTTCAGAAAAAAGTTCATGCCCTTAATCCTTACATAAAAGATTTTGCAATTTATACACATATAAATAAAGCTAAAAAAACAAAGATTGCAATCCCACTTAAAAATGGAAAAACAATGCAAGGAGATGTGGCTACGACTTTGAAAAATACAAAAGGGTATCTTTTTATAGAACTGGATGATTCCAAGGTGAAAAACAGTTATTATAAGCCACTTACTGAGATGGAGAAAAAACCAATTCAGCTTAGTAATTTTCTACAAGATGAAAATGTTAATGTCTTAATAGACAATGAATTAAGCTCTTTACTATATTTTAATTTGAGACGAACACATCAAATTTTGATTTATCCCAATTTTTCTGATATCAAAAAGGCAGATAAAACTTTAGAATTAATTTTAATCGACAATTAATATGTCTCTGAAAATAGGAATAGTTGGTCTCCCAAACGTAGGAAAATCAACTTTATTTAACGCTCTTACAAAAACACGAAGTGCTGATGCTCAAAATTATCCATTTTGTACTATAGATCCAAATGTTGGGATAGTTGAGGTCCCAGATCATCGTTTAATGAAACTAAGTAAAGCAGCTGATTCTGAAAAAATAATACCTGCCACTATAGAATTCGTTGATATTGCAGGTATAGTAAAAGGAGCAAGTGAAGGGGAGGGCTTAGGTAATAAATTTTTATCACATATTAGAGAATGTGATGCAATAGGACATGTGATACGTATTTTTGATGATCCCAATATTATACACGTACATGGTGAAATTAACCCACAATCAGATAGGGAAGTAATAGAGTCTGAATTAATATTTGCTGATCTTCAAACTTTGGAAAAGCGGTTTGCAAAGGCATTTTCAGAGTCAAAGTCTGGTGATAAAGAAAAAAAGGCTTATGCCGATCTTTTGGATTCTGTTATCAAATCTTTAGAAGCAGGAATTTTAACTAGCCAAATGGATTTAACAGAAGAACATATATTAGAATTAAAAGATCTACATTTATTAACAGCAAAACCTCATATATATATAATAAATATTCCAGAGAATGAGCTTGCTGAAGTTGATAAAGTAAGATTTGCTGCTCAACTCGGAATTAAAAACCATGATGTTGTAATACCTATTTGTGCGAGGCTGGAAGAAGAGATTGGTGAATTGGATGAGGGAGAGGTGGAAGAATATCTAAAAGAATTAGGTATAGACGATACAGGTTTAAGTTCTTTGATTAATAGTGCATACAAAACTCTTGGTTTATCCACATATTTCACCTCTGGAGTTCAAGAAACCAGGGCATGGACAATTAAAAAAGATTTTTTAGCACCACAGGCTGCTGGAGTAATTCACACTGATTTTGAAAAGGGTTTTATAAAAGCAGAAGTTGTTCATTGGGAAGATTTTGTAAATGCAGGGGGGGATGTTAAAGCGAGGGAACAAGGTTTATTAAGATTAGAAGGAAAAGAATATCCAGTTAAAGATGGTGATGTTATACATTTTAAATTTTCTTCCTGAATCTAGTATATTTAAGGATTTCTTTTTCTAGTGAAATTAGTGTAATTAAGCACTAAATAAAGGTATATAAACAACATTTCCATAAAAAGAATTGGCCAACTCAAACTTAACTTAAAGTAGAAGACCTCCATCGCAAGCATAATAGTCGTTACAATAGGTAGTGCGAATATTGTAAACCATAATTCGCGCTTATTTCTCATAATTGGAAAAAATTTATCCACAAGTTTAACATAAAATAATAAAGCTCCAAATACTGAAATTAGTCCCAAGTGAACCAAATAATTTGTTAAAACAGGGTATTGTTCACCTAAAGAAGATTTTATGGCAATTCTGATTAACATAGGATGCATAACCCAAATAGCAGCTAACAAAACTCCAATTGCTAGAGAAAGCCATAAACCTTTACGCGATATTTTATAAACATTAAGCACAGAATCAATCCTTCTTAATTCATAAAAGATCTTACTTACACTCCTATCATTTCTTATTGCAATATTTGTATTAAAATAAGCCATAGTTGAAGCTTTTGAAGCCCAACCTTTAAAAGCATTCATATCATCAGCATATTTGTACAAAACCTCATATATATCTTTCATCAGTCCAAAACGATTTTTTGCTACAATCTTAATAGAAATCCATTTCAAACTTTTTTGTTTGCAGTCAGGTTGTTTTTTAAAAATACTAATAACATTTGATGTTTGCAAATTTCCTTCTCCTATTGCAACAAAAACATCCTCCATTTTATCAAATTTTATTCCAATAGAATTCAAAAGACCTTTCTTTATTTTTTTAAAATTAAGGTTTCTTGTTAATCCGATATGCAAAATATCAAGTTCAGTTTGAAGTAAATTTCTTCCTTCTTTAATTTTACTCGGTTTACTGATTTTTTTTAAGTATGAGAGTATTTTTCTCTTTGCTAAGTTTGTATTAACAAAAGGTAACCACGATAAATCTGGAGACACATCTTTGGAAACAATAACTTTTACTACATCTCTTGTCTTAAGTCTATGAGTAATTGGTACAATTTTTTCATTAACCTCAGCTTTTTCAGCATATCTTCCAAGTTTTGTATGTATTGCATAAGCAAAATCTATTACTGAAGCGCCTTTAGGTAGATCTACAGGCCGTCCTCGTGGAGTTAAAACAACAATTCTTTCTTGCAATACATCTAATTTTAAATCTTTCAAAAAACTTCCGGCAGTTTCATCCTCTTCACTTATCTGAATAGCATTTTTAAGCCATTTAGAGCTTTTTACACTAGTAGAGAAAACATTTGTCTTATTTTCACTTAAAAAATTAGCCGCCATTCCATGCTCAGCCTCTATATTCATTTGCTTGGTTCTTATTTGAACTTCAGTAAGAATACCATCTACCCCAAATACAGAAGTATGTAAACTTTTATATCCATTCGATTTTGGATTAGCTATATAGTCCTTAAATTTCTTTGTTAATGGTGTGAATTTAAGGTGAATTATTCCCAAAATATGATAACAATCTGCAATATTGTCTGCAGTAACCACAATCCCTATTCTATCATCGACATAATTAATTGTTTTTCCAAAAGAACAAAGACTTTTATAGATGCTATATAGATTTTTTTCTCTTTGCGTAATTTTAATTTTAACTTTATTTTTATTAGCCTCAGTTTTTAAAATATCAATAAATTCTTTAACATTTTTTTCTCTCTTAACCTTTCCGGAATCAATTTTCTTTTTAAGATTTTCATATTCCGTCGGGAACATATATTTAAAACACATATCCTCTAAAGTGGATTTTAATTCTCTTATTCCCAATAAATTGGCTAAAGGGACATAGATTTCCAGAGTTTCTGTAGCAATACGAAGGCGTTTCTCAGAATTATCTATATTACTTAGGGTACTCATATTATGAAGCCTATCTGCCAGTTTTATAATAATTACCCTTAGATCCTCAGCACTATGTAAAAGTAATTTTTTTAGAGATTCTACCTGTCGCGCAGGCATATCATGTTTATATTGCACTTTTGAAAGCTTTGTAATGCCATCTACTAGAAATTCAACCTTAGGTCCAAATAATTCACGTATTTGTTTTAAAGTATATTTAGTATCCTCAGGAACATCATGCAACAAAGCTGTAATCAGAGTGTCTTCATCAGCATGTAATGAAGCTAAAATTTCTACAGAGGCTACAGGATGAGCAATATATGGAGTTTTCCCATCTTTTCTTATTTGTCCACGATGAGCTACTTCTGCAAAATCAAAGGCAGCTCTAAATCTTTTTTCATTAAGAGAAGGTAGATAATCTTTAATCTTCTCTACCAATCGGTCAATATCAAAGTATTGTTTATAGGTGCTATGTGCCATACTACACATTTAAATTATTAAATAGTATCACATAAATCACATAATTAGGCAATCTTTCATTGAATAGCTTATTGAAAAAAAGCGGAAAAAAGGCTATAATAACCAGAATGGAACACTCAAAAAAAACACATCAATTGCCAAAAAAGGAGGAACAGGAGAGGTATTTTCGTCTTCATGTTGATCATGCACAAGACAAACCTAAGGTTAATACTGCTAAAAAAACTAAAAAACGCACTGTAAAACACATTTTTGAGGACGGCTTACGTCAAATAATTGCAAGTATAGTTTTTCTAATCATTGGATTCTTTCTTCTAAATTGGTCCTCATATTCAATGATAATACAAAGTCGATGGGATCAATGGAGAGGTGTATATGAAGACACTCCATTAACAGATTTAATTAGCGACCCTATTGTATATGAACAGGAGATTCTTGAAATTAGTAGTGATCCTGAAGTGCAAAAGCGTCAAATTCCACCATTGGGGCTTGAGATTGCTCCAATAGATAGTCGAATAATTATTCCACGTATTAATCAAAACATCCCAATGGTAAGGGTTAGCAGTGAAAGCTTGATTAAACGCGACTGGGCTGCTTTGGAAAATGAAATGCAGGAAGCACTTCGAAATGGAGTTGTGCATTATCCGGGAACCAGTTTACCAGGACAGACAGGGAATGTGGTGGTGACAGGACATAGTTCATATTTTCCATGGGATCCGGGGAGATTCAAGGATGTATTTGCCTTGCTACATGATGTTATTATAGGTGATAAAATTGTAGTTTATTACAAACAAAATAAATATCTCTACGAAGTTGATAATATAAAAATCGTACTCCCTGAGGAAATAAATGTTTTAAAACAAACACCTCAAGACAAGCTCACTTTGATAACTTGTACTCCTGTTGGTACTAATTTGAAAAGGTTGATTGTTACAGCAATACCAATAGCAAAAAACAATCAAGCCATCATAAACGCTCAATCTATAAAAGTTACTCGTTAAAGTCCCTCAAGACTCTTCAATAAATCAGCTTCCGCTTCTTGTTCACCACTTTCATGAGCACTTTCAGCCTGTTGAATTTCTAGCATTTTAGCTTTAATTTCCTCATCACTAATCTCCTTTTTCGCAGCAGTACTCTTCATTTTTGTCATTTCTTGTTCATATTCTTCATCCAACTTCGCTAATTGTTTTTTTTCATTCACTAAAATCTCTCGAAATTTCACGGTTTGATCTTCACTCATAATAGGCATAATTTGCAGCCAATATTCACGCTCTTCCTCGTTCATGGATTCTGTTTCATATATAAGTTTCACTAAATCCGGAAACTTTTCTCTAATCATATCTGGGACTATGTAGCTTGCCTCAACTTCTTTAATATAATCTGCTGCCGATTTATTTTTATCAACAACAACACCGCTATTAGAAGCACTTTGTCCAGCATCTTGTGTACCTTGTCCAGAGCCTTGTGTGCCCTGTCCAGCACCCTGATTTGTTTGTGTTGTGTCAGTCATAATTTATTTTCCAATACATTCTAATCTATTCTTCAGCCTTTTTCAATTTGGAAGTATCTTTTTTAAGTTTTTCATCAAGTTCAAATTTTTTTTTACCACTTTCTGCAGGAGTATCAAAGTAATTTGAATCAGTATTAATCTTTGGAACTAGCCCAGAAATTATTTTGAATGGAGTATTTTTTAAAGAGAATTTTTTAACTTTTTTCTCTTTCGCATCAAAATATTTGCACTCATCTTTTTTTCCTGTAGCAAAAGCAAGAATATTAACAGGGTTTTTCATACTAACCCTCAACACGATTATTGTTCCATATGGCATGCCTTTATTTTTCAATTCAAGAGAAGTTGCAGGCACATAATAAGGATTTTCACTCTCTCTTTGAGCATTTAACAGTTTAGCAGCCAAATCATCACTGTTTTCAGCTTTAATTTTACTATTCCAAAGCACATCACAAACATACCTCGTAGAATCTATGTCCGCATCAGATCCATATTCTTTAATTTCTTCAGTTTTTGGTTCAGATTCCTCTTGTCTTCGCATTTCCATAAGAGCTGCGATTTCTTCATCGCTCATATTTTTCTCAATTTTATTTATTCTTTTCACATAATTACCAGGTATTACATCCAAGTATTTTTGAGTTTTTGCAGCAATAATCAATAAAGCTAACATTCCTTCAGAAAGAATACCACTTGAACCTGGGTCCTCAATAAGTTGTTTCAGAATCGCTCTACAAGCTTCTTTCATTTTTCCCTCAGGCAATTGAGCGATTTGTTTATCAAGTTTTGCATACTTGCTTGGTTTTTTTTTGGCTACTTCTTTTGTGGCAGTTTTTTCTGAGGGGGTAGTTAAATCATCTGCAGTGTCTTCTGCAAGCACAGCTTTTTTATCAGTAGTAGATTTCTTAGGTAAAGTAGCTCTAAAAGCATCCCTTTCAGCTTGTCCAGTTTCTCCAACTTTTTCTACAGCAGCTTCTTGCGCCGCCTTCAAGTCTTCCGGTGATTTTGCAACAGCTTGTGGAGCCTTATCCCCAGGGATTTGTTTAACTTGTTGCTTAGGTTTTGGATCTGGAGCCATGGCTTAAATTAAAAATAAATCACCACCTGATTCTTCTATACTCTCCTTTGTTGCTTTTAGTCTATGAACAAGATTTTCCATTTGGAAAGTTTCAATAAAACCAGCGTCGTATAGATCTTTGATTTCACGTATTACAGCTAATAAATTCACAGCTGCTAGATCCACTTGTCCCTGTTTTAATTCATCCAACTTGTCATAAACTTCATGATTTAACAGAGTATCTGGGGTATGTAGCTCAATTTTTTCATCCTCAATTAATTTGATTAGTAAGCTCAAGAATTTCCTATTTTCTTGAGTCATAGCAGCATCATTTTTCAGTGGAGTATTGAGTATTTGATTTTCTTCCATAAATTTGATTCAATTGATCTATTAATTATAGCAAAAATACGACAAATGAACAAGAGCGAAGCAAGAGACAGGATCCAGAAGCTGAAGGCAAAAATCAAGGATTTGAATTATAAATATTTTGTACTTGATCAGTCTGAAGTGGAGGAGTCGGTACGTGATTCTCTAAAACGTGAATTAATTGACTTGGAACAGCAATTCCCAGAGTTTATTAGCCCTGATTCACCAACTCAACGTGTAGGAAGTGTGCTTTCCGGTAAATTTGAGAAAATTAAGCATAATACCCCAAAAAAGAGTCTTGCAGATGTATTTATTGCAGAAGAAATAATGGAATGGAAAGATAGAGTTGTTAAACTTAGTTCGGAAGATCTTGAATTTGTTTGTGAATTAAAACTCGATGGATTAAATATAACAATTCAATACGAAAATGGCGTGTTTTTACGTGCTCTCACAAGAGGAAATGGTATAAGTGGAGAAAATGTCACACATTCTGTAAAAACTATTAATTCTATACCTTTAATGCTGAATAAATCTGTTGATCTAGAGATATCGGGAGAGGTTTTTTTGCCGAAAAAGTATTTCGCAGAGCTAAACAAGACCCAGGCGGCACAGGGCCTCCCTCTATACGCCAATCCTCGCAATACCGCAGCAGGATCTATAAGACAGCTAGATCCCTCTGTTGCAGCAAGCCGTAAATTGGATATGTTTTTCTACAATATCGACAAAAGCAATATGCCAGAACATGTTAATAGCCAGTGTGGATTATTAGAAGAGCTGCAAGAACTTGGGTTAAAAGTTGAAAAGCATTACAAAATATGTAAAAGCATAGAAGAAGTAGTACAATTTTGCGAATACTGGACTGAGCATCGCAAAGATTTGCCTTACGACATAGACGGTGTAGTAGTTAAAGTAAATGACTTACGACAACAAAAGAGAATGGGCTATACAGCAAAAGCTCCGCGCTACGCAATAGCCTATAAATTTCCGGCTCAACAGGTTAGTAGCCAAATTTTGGAAGTGAAATTCCAAGTGGGAAGAACAGGGGCGATCACACCTGTGGCAAACATGACTCCAACTCTGGTTGATGGAAGTACAGTCGCAAGAGCAACCTTGCACAATGAAGACGAGATCAATCGTAAAGATATTCGAATTGGCGATTCTGTGATAATACAAAAAGCTGGTGATATCATTCCTGAAGTTGTAGAAGTTTTAACAGATATGAGAACTGGCAAAGAAGAAAAAGTTAAATTTCCTAAAAACTGTCCAGTTTGTGACCATGAAATAAGCCGCAGAGAAGGGGAGTCTGCGTATTATTGTAATAACAAAATATGTCCAGCTATAAACAAGGAAAGTATTTCACATTTTGTTTCCCGCAAAGGCTTTGATATAGATGGATTGGGACAAAAAGTTGTTGAACAGTTGATAGAGGAAGGATTGATAGAAGATCCAGCAGATTTATTCCATCTCAGCAAAGAAAGTTTTTTACAATTAAATCTTTTCAAAGAAAAGCGTAGTGAGAATTTGATTAAGAGTATTGAAAAAGCTAAGAAAATAGCTTTGGAACGTTTTCTTTTTGCCCTTGGAATACGATATTTGGGTGAGCAGGGTAGTTATGATTTTGCGAAATTTCTTATACACAAATTATCAAAGAGTGATTTCAATATTCAGGATTTAATAAGCATTACAGGAAATTTAGATATAGAAGAGATTGTGAATTTAGACGGTATTGGGGAAAAAATGGCGAACACTCTCTATACTTGGTTTAATAGTGAATCAAATATTAAATACCTTCAAAAGCTTAGTGATGCGGGTGTTATTTTGCTAATTGATTCACTAAAATTAGCTGGTAATTTAGCTGGTAAAAGTTTCGTATTTACAGGAACTTTATCAAATATGACTCGTAGCCAAGCAAAAAATTTTATCAAACAAAATTCAGGTAAAGTCAGTTCATCTATAAGTAAAGAAACTGATTATGTCGTAGCAGGGAATTCTCCGGGATCAAAACTAAAAAAAGCGCAAGCACTAGGTATTCAAATCTTAGACGAAGAAGCTTTTAAAAAACTTCTATAGAATGAAGCTGCTAAAATAATTTTTTATTCCTATTTTTTGGTTGATTAAATTTCAGCTAAGTATGTTTGAGGAAACAATCGGCTTGGTCAAAAACAAAGTTTTTG
>CAYORB010000028.1:0-14390 GCA_964406295.1 uncultured Candidatus Peribacteria bacterium
CCAGTGGCTATTAAATAATCATTAGTTTTTGAAAAATGACCACATCCAAAAAATCCACTATGAGCAGAAAAAGGCGATGGATGAGGCGCTTCTAAAACCAGATGCTTTTCTCTGTCAATTACTGCTCCTTTATTTTGTGCATACCTTCCCCATAACAGAAAAACTACAGCCTCTTTCTCATCTGATATCCGCTTGATAACCGCATCAGTAAACTCTTCCCAGCCTTTTTTTTGATGAGAACCAGCTTGTCTGGCAAGTACAGTCAAAGTGGCATTTAACATCAACACTCCTTGTTTAGCCCATTTTTCCAAATCCCCACTATCAGCCATTTTCACTCCAATATCTTGCTCTATTTCTTTGTAAATATTCACAAGTGAAGGAGGAGATTTTACATCATCATTCACAGCAAAACATAGACCATTAGCTTGCCCTGGGCCGTGATAGGGGTCTTGGCCCAGAATCACTACTTGAGTTTTATCAAACGGACAAGAATCAAAAGCCCTGAAAATATTTTGTGGTGCTGGATAAACTTTCTTAGTTTTGTACTCGTTTACAACAAAATTCACCAAACCTTTAAACCTATCACTGGCAAATTCTTCTTTCAAATTTTCTTTCCAAGATTGTTCAATTTTAACTTCCACAAATCGAGAATAACAGATTTTTTAACTAAAAAAAATTAAAACAAAGAATCTTGAGTTGATTCTTCAGGTACAAATATATTTAATTTCAAAAGTTCTTCCAAACATTTACTAGTAGCTAAAACATCAGCCAATGCGTTATGAGCATTTTCAAACTTTTCATTAAACAGAAAATAATAAAGTTCATCTAAACGTGGAGACTTAAAATTACCGTATTTTCCAGGAAGCTTGCAAAGATCACGACTGGCCAACATTGTATCAAAAATTTGTTCAGGCAGGAAGTTACCATTCCTATTTAATCGCTGTAGTTCGTACTGAATTATTGTTTTATCAAAACTCAGATTATGAGCTACCGCAACATCAGCATCACAAAAAGCATCAACAATTTTATCAGCAACTCCAGCAAAATCTGGCTTATCTGCAATCATTTTATTTGTAATTCCATGTATTGCAACAGCATCATATTCTAAAGCAATTGGAGGTTTGATCAACTCATCAATTCTTGCAACTTCAATCATATTTTTATCAGCAACACTACATTCCCAAACAACAGCAGCAAACTGGCAAATATGAGGTTGATCTTCCAAGCCCAATTGTGAAGATGGGAGGCCGGTGGTTTCTGTATCAAATACTATTACTTTCATGGCCAGCATCATAGCAAATATTCACTGCCCCAGCAAAGCATGATAATATCGTACTAATGAATAATAAGTTGTTAAAATTAAAAATAGTATTTACAGTTCTAGCTTTAGCCGTAACTGCTAGTTTAATGTTTTTTTTGAAAGATGATTTAGACGAACCACGACCACCCGGACTTAGTATGGAGCATCAAGGATTAAAAGGTTTTATAGGGGCTGATCGTAATTTCTTTTCTTTTACTGAAGCAGATTTTGAAAGAATAGGCGAGTTTGAAACAGCAGACAGGAGGCCAATGGGAATACAATATTATTATGATGAGAAGAATATTTCATTCAAGGATATTATAGAATCAATTAAACCTGATTTGGAGAATGAATGTATAGTTGTTACTTATTTATCTGAATTAGAGAAATTTCACACTTATCCAAAAGGACCATTTCAAGGGACTGAAATGGTTGTTGAATCATTGCTTGATTCTTTTGAAGTACCATCAGCTCAATCATTTCTTATAGTTTGTACTCAGGAAACAGAAACAATTGGTATCAAACATTCCACTGAGAAACCCAGTGATTTCCGAAATTCTTTTGATTGGAGAGTGGAGGGGTGGCATTTAACAGTATTTAGTTCAAGTGAAGCATTGGCAGATTCTGTCTCTGCTTGCGCAAATCGTGTGAAATCAATTTGGGTTCAAGACGCTGAAAATCATTTTTCTAAAACAGAACTGGAATCCCCAAAACTCGCTCACGGCTACTACCTTGCCTGGCTCAAACTTGACGGCCATCCAAACAGCTGCGAAAAAAAACGAACAAATTTAGAAGAGGGGGAAAACATTGGGAATGGAGCAGAGTATGACAAGAGAAAAAACGGCAACAACGGCAATTTAGACGGGTCTGATGGAAATGGAGCAGATGCTAGTACTGATAACGAGAGGGCGAACGACAGCACCAATGGCGTAAACATTAATGGAACAAATACAAACAGAGAAGGTGCTGACGCAGGAGATGATGAACCTGCAGGACTCACAATTTATCAACATTTAAATCGAAACTACGACATAGATGAAAACCGACTTAAGGAACGCTAGACAAAACATATGGAATGATACAAGGGGAGTTAAGCTTTGTGCTGTTACTAAAAATCACACAATTCCAGAAATAAATGATCTCATACATGATCTTCCAAAATTAAAAATAATAGCAGAAAATCGATGGCCTGCCTGTGAAGAGAAATTTTTATATTTTACTAATTTAGAAAAACATTTTATTGGTCCACTTCAGGGAAATAAAGTGAAAAAAGTGGTGCCTCTGGTTGATGTAATTCAATCAGTTCATAGTTTTGATTTACTAAAGAAAATCAATGAATCTGCCAAAAAAAATAATAAGATTATAAATTTTTGTTTTCAGGTTAATATTTCTAATGATCCAATGAAACATGGGATGGATGTTGATACTTTAGAAACAGAGATAGAAGCCTATAAACAAGCTAAGTTCAAAAACGTAGAACTTATAGGTTTAATGACAATTGGAGCGCAGAGTGGTATTGAAGATAGAAAAAGTTATTTCAGAGAATTTCGAAAATTATTTGAAAATATTAATTATAAATATTTTCCAGAGAAGTCTCTTAAAACATTATCAATGGGCATGAGTGAAGACTATAAAGAGGCCATTGAAGCAGGCTCGACAATGGTTAGGGTGGGTAGTGCTTTATTTAGTTGACTCTATTCAAGATTAACCGCAACAGTTAGACCAACAAGCACAAGAATAAGTATTAAATAATAAAATGATTTACTAATCGCAGATTTTTTATGACTTAGTATTAAAGTTATTATAAAAATAAGAATAACTGCATTTGCTATACTAATCTCTTTATTAATTTTTTCACTCAATAGATACAGGGGGACACCAGACATAAATTGAATCCCAGCTCCATATAACATGGGCTTAGTTAAATACTTCTTAGAAGAAAATAACTGTCGCAGTAAATCACCCAACAATAACGCAAAACCAAATAAATGTATAAACAAAAATATATCTAACATAATACATATCACTATATAGAAATATGTACTCATTGTCACACTATAAAAAAAGACTTGTTATTTTGAAAAAAGAGTGGTATTATATACACAGTTAAGAAAAACAAAAACAAAGATCATTTACATTTAGACATTAATTTTTCTCCCAAGTGAGCTGTGCTCGATGGGTTGTAGAATTCTTGTAAGTACCTCAGAACTTAATTTCCTACTTGGATTTTTATTCTGTTGTTCAGGAGTCGATTTCCTTTTGGATCTTGAATTCTGTTCTTCAGACTTAATTTTCACTTTTGGATCTTAGATTCTGCTGTGCAGAACTTAATTTCCTCTTTTGGATTTTTATTCTGTTGTTCAGGACTTGATTTCCTTTTGGATTTTGAATTCTGTCCTTCAGACTTAATTTCCATTTTGGATCTTAGATTTTGTCCTTTCAGAACTCGATTTTCTTTTTAGATTTTGAATTCTGTCGTTCAGAATTTAATTTCCTCTTTTGGATCTTAGATTTTGTCCTTTCAGAGCTCGATTTCTTTCTTGGATATTGAATTCTGTCGTTCAAAACTTAATTTCCTCCCTTGGATATTGAATTTTGTTTCACTTACGCTGGAGTTTTGGGATCTATTGAGTACAGCTCTCTCTGGAGAATTATTTCGAAGGAGAAACCATAGGAAGGACCGTACCTTGATTATATTAAGGTATGGTCTTTTCTTAATACTAAAAATCTCTGCTTGGCTTTGCTCATGAATCAAAGTATGGTGTAATACATGAAAATCGCTGTACTTACATCTGGAGGAGTCGATAGTTCCGTAGCTTTAAATCTGCTTAAAGAACAGGGGCATGAGCTTAAAGCTTTTTATTTAAAAATTTGGCTTGAGGATGAGCTGCAGTTTTTAGGTAATTGTCCATGGGAAGAGGATTTGAAATATGTAAGAGAAACCTGTGAAAAACTTAATGTACCTCTAGAAGTAGTTCCAATGCAGAAAGAATATTTTGATACAGTGGTTAATTATACAATTGCAGAAGTGAAAGCTGGACGCACACCAAATCCCGATATTATGTGCAATAACATGGTAAAGTTTGGGCTTTTTCTAGATAAAATTGATGATAGTTACGATAAAATTGCTAGCGGTCATTACGCACAAATAGAGAAAAAAGATAATATTTATTATCTGAAACAATCTCCCGACCCCATTAAAGACCAAAGTTACTTCCTTGCCCATCTATCACAGAAGCAACTGGCAAAAATAATGTTTCCTATAGGACATTTGCACAAATCTGAAGTCCGTGAACTAGCGGAAAAATACCAGCTCCCAAATAAAAACCGCAAAGACAGTCAAGGAATCTGTTTTCTTGGCAAATTCAAATACAATGACTTTATAAAAAGTTATTTAGGTATTAAAAAAGGCGATATTCTCAAATTTGAAACTGGGGAGAAACTTGGAGAACACAATGGTTTTTGGTATCACACTGTAGGACAAAGAAAAGGGATACATCTCAATAAAGGGCCTTGGTATGTTGTAAAAAAGGATTGTGAAAAAAACATCATTTACGTTTCAAATACCTATCATTCATCAAAGAAAAATCGCAATAAACTAAAAGTCGGAAAATTCAATTGGTTCAGTGGAACTATACCTGATAAAAAAGAATTGCAGGTAAAACTACGTCACGGAGAGTATATATATAACTGTGAATTATCAAAAAATGGAATTGTCACATTAGACGCTACCGACCCAGGAATAGCTCCAGGCCAATTTGCAGTTTTCTATGACAAAAACATTTGTCTAGGATCAGCAGTCATACTTTCAGAACTTATAGATTAAGTCATTATAAAGCTACATCCCTTCAATAGTGATATCACCATTAACTTTGCAACGACATGCTAAACGATGGTCTCCATCTTTCATGCACATCATTTCAAGAGTTTGATCTTCAACTTCATCAACATCATTCAAATTTTCTTTTCCTTCTTTGACACTGATTATGCAAGTACCACAAACACCATTTCCACAACCATAAGCTACAGGCCATCCTTGAGCTGTAGTGATTGTTTGTAAATCACTCCCAGCCTCAGCCTCAACTTCTTCACCTGTATTTTGAAATTTTACTTTTACCATAACAAAACAATTATCCACAAAGATAAATAAATTGCAAATAAAAATATGGTGAAAATTGTTGCCATCTGCTATTCTTCAACGGTACTTAAATTCCCAAATCCTCCAAAACTATGGTCACTATATACACAAAAAATTATTGTCCTTACTGCCACAAGGCAAAAGATCTTTTAGATTCTCTTAATATTGAATACAAGGATATAGACGTAACAGAAGACCAGTCAAAACTGGATGAAGCAGTAGAAAAATCTGGTTTTACCACAGTTCCACAAGTTTTTATTGGTGACAAATGTTTAGGCGGATTTGATGATATCAACAAATTGAATGAAGAAGGTAAATTATTAGATTTAGTAAAATAAAAAATGAAGTGGAGTTTTAATCAATTGATAAAGGTATTTTCTAGGGGAAAGAATTTTACTCATTTTCGTAATTCAAAACATGGTCTTGAACGAGAGTGTTTAAGAATAGAAAAAGACGGATCTCTTTCAACAAAACCTCATCCAAAAAAATTAGGTTCTGCTTTGACAAATCCATATATAACAACTGATTTTTCTGAATCTCAACTTGAGTTGATAACAGCACCTTTCAATAGGGAAGAAGATGCTTCAATTTTTCTAAAAGAGGTACACTGTTTCATTAACAAAAATGTAGCAGATCAAATGATTTGGCCTTTTAGCATGCCTTGTCGATTGCCTAAAGGTAAGGTGATTCCTTTGGGGGAATATGGTAATTCAACTACAGGGAAAAAGAAAACCAAATACAGACTTGGGCTTAGTGAACGCTATGGATGCAAGATGCAAACTGTCTCAGGAACCCATTACAACTTTTCATTTTCTCAAGATTTTTGGAAGTTTATGTATAGAAAATTTGCTAACAAAAATCAGGATCTTCAAGATTTTATAAACGAATCTTATTTACATATGATGAGGAACTTTCTCCGATGTAGTTGGATTAACACCTATCTTTTTGGTGCTGCACCTGCTGTTGATAAGAGTTATTTGAAAAAGAAACCAGCATCACTTAAACGATATAGGTGGAACACTTATTATGGACCTTATGCAACTTCATTGCGTATGAGCAATATTGGGTATTACAGTAAAGTCCAAGCACAATTGACTATTTCATATAATTCTTTGGATAAATATATAGAAGATATGACTTATGCCATTAATACAAAAAGCCGAGCATATAAAGGAATGAATGGATTAAATGAAAACATTCTTCAAATAGAAAATGAGCATTATTCACGTATTCGAGCAAAGCAAATCACAAAAAAAGGTGAGACAGTTTTACAATCTTTGCAAAACAGAGGAATTCAATATGTAGAAGTGCGAGCAGTTGATATAAATCCATATAAACCTATAGGAATAGCTAAACACCAGATAAGATTTTTGCATATGTTTTTGATTTATTCACTATTTCAAAAAAGTCCAAAAATAAACGAGATTGAAGCAAAAAACATACGTGATAATCAAAACAAAGTAGCGTTATATGGCCGAAAGCCCGGACTTGTTATTGAATGTAAATCTGGCCAAAAAACACTTACAGAACTTTCAAAGAAAATCATAAACGAAATGCAACCAATTGCTGATCTTTTAGATAAGAATTTTAATTGTGATAGATATGGAAAAAGTTTGAGCATACAGATGGAAAAATTAGATAATGTAGATCTACTTTCATCAGCAAGAATACTTAGAGAAATGAAAGAACATAAGGAGAGTTTTCAGAAATTTGGATTGAGATTAGCAAAAGAGAACAAAAAAACACTAAGTTCCTATAAAGAAAATGCTAATCGAAAAATAATACTACAAAATGCAGTTAAAAAATCAGTAAAGGATCAAAAAGATTTAGAAATAATTGAAGACGCATATTTAGATGGATACGAAGATTTAGAAATATCCACGCAAATGTTGATGAAGGAAGCCTTTAAGCGCAATATAGAAGTTGAAATTATTGATCGTAAGCAGAATTTCATACGATTAAAAAAAGGTAAAAAAGAGGAGTTGATAAAACAGGCTACTTTTACATCAAAAGACTCAGTATTGAGTTATTGGATAATGGAAGATAAAAATATTTCAAAACAAATTTTGACAGAGCATAAACTATCAGTGCCAAGTGGAGCAGTATTTACAGATATTGATTCAGCCATTGATTCTTATCCTCAATTTAAAGACAAAACTATTATAGTTAAACCGACAAATACCAATTTTGGTATAGGAATCACAAAGGTGAAGCCCAAAAAAATAAAGGAATACAAAATTGCTTTAAAAACAGCTTTTTCACATGGAGAATCTGTCATTGTCGAACAATTTATCCATGGACAAGAATATAGATTTTTAACAATAGATTACAAAACTGAAGCCATAGCGAATCGTATACCGGCAAATGTAGTTGGAAATTGTGAAAGCAGTATATCTGAGCTCGTTGCTATGAAAAATAAAGATCCACGTAATTATAAATTTTTTTATAAATACAACATCAAATTAGGAGAAGAGGAACGCGCTTATTTAAAGTCTCAAAAGCTTACAACTCGTAGTATCCCGGCTAAAAATAAACAAATATTTTTGCGCTCAAATTCAAATGTTTCAACAGGAGGAGATTCCATTGATTATACTAATAAAATTCATCCGTCATACAAACGTATAGCCGAAAAAGCAGCTAAAGCCGCAAGTGCAAAACTATGTGGGGTAGATATAATAATAAAAAATATCCGAAAAGCTGCCACTAAAGACAACTATTCAATAATAGAAATCAATTTTAATCCAAGTCTCCACATACATGGCTTCGTTGTCAAAGGAGAAAAAATTCATGTAGCAGCTAAAGTACTAGATTTCCTAGGTTTTTAAAAAAAATACCCCTAGATTTTTTTAATTCCATACAGTAAATTTTCTAACGCTTATTTTTAAAACGAGCCCCTTCACATATACGATAGAATATATTAACTCACACCTATGAGTACAAAAAGATCTTTTTTAAAGCGCGAAGGACGCTTCATAACCCTTATGGCAATTTTTGCTGTAGCAGTTATGTTTTTCTATAATCAACCGCATATTGCAATGTGGATTGGTTTTGGACTAGCTGGTTATTCAGCAATTGCAAACGATAGTATACAAACTCTTGGAACCTTCATTTCATCAAATAGCAAAATGAAATGGTGGATACTTTGGCTTTTTCTTGGCGGAATTTTGCTAACAACACTTATTTATGGATGGCATATAAATGGTGGAGATGCTGCATACGGACGTTTAGAAAAAATCGCACAACCAACAAGTTTTCACTATTTGCATCTTCTTGCACCAATTGCACTTTTAGTACTTACAAGGTTTAAAATGCCAGTAAGTACAACATTTTTGATTCTTTCAGTATTTTCGAATACTAAGACAATTTCAGCTATGCTTACAAAAACCTTT
Organism: uncultured Candidatus Peribacteria bacterium; assembly: GCA_964406295.1. Taxonomy (GTDB): domain Bacteria; phylum Patescibacteriota; class Gracilibacteria; order UBA1369; family LOWO2-01-FULL-3; genus CAYORB01. The sequence goes on from CAYORB010000028.1 coordinate 8,828, forward strand.
ATTGGTTATTTTGTCGCTTTTGTATCAGCATTAGCTATTTGGGCAATTGTTGGAAAATTGACAAAAAATAGGATTTTCTTCACTGAAAAGTACAACGAAAAACTTTGGCGTGTATTGCAATGGATTGGTACGGCATACTTATGGAACGCATGGTTGATGCAAGATTTGGCAAATATAACAGTATTCTTACCTCGCACATTATCATTGAATGAAATGTTAGCAGTGGCCGGGTCTTTATTTATTGGAATGGGAATTTTACTTTATCTGAAAGGTGGAAGGATACAGGAAATTATTACTGAAAAAACTGATGTAATAGCGGTACGTTCAGCAACAATCATAGATTTCGTATTTGGTACTATTCTTATTATTTTCAAAGGATGGAGTAATCTTCCAATGAGTACAACTTGGGTTTTTCTAGGTTTATTAGCAGGTAGGGAAGTGGCACTTGCACGATTTACCGATCACGATAAACCGTATATAAGAACCTTAGGTTTGGTTATGAAAGATTTAGCTTATGCCTCAATTGGATTAGTGGTTTCACTTCTTCTTGCACTAGCTATAAATGGTAATTTTTCTTTGAAAGATATCATGACTATGTTTGGGTAGTAGCTTCCTTATGCTATTGCTAAAACCATAGTTGCAGAGTAACCTTCCTATCATATTAATATTAGAAAAATGAAAACACCAAAAGTACAAATAGGGAGTGTGACATTGGGAGATACAATTGTAATACAGTCCATGACGAATACTGATACAGCAGATGCACAGGCAACAGCTAATCAATGCATGGAACTGGCAGATGCAGGTGCAGAAATGATAAGAATGACTGTAAACACAGATGAGGCTGCTAAGGCTTTACCTGAAATACGTGAAATTTTAAATAGAAACGGATATGAAAGTCTCCCCCTAATAGGAGACTTTCATTATAACGGGCATCTGTTACTCAAGAACCATCCAGAATGTGCTCAGATTTTAGATAAATATAGAATTAATCCTGGAAATGTCGGTTTTGGAGAAAAGCATGATTATAATTTCGCTCAAATCATAGAAATTGCGATTGCAAATGAAAAAGCGATAAGAATAGGTGTAAATGGAGGATCATTGGATCAAGATTTATTCACTGAAATGATGGATGAAAATGCTAAATGCGAACATCCAAAAACTGATACAGATGTAATGATAGATGCAATAGTAGAAAGTGCATTGAGATCCGCAAAAGCAGCTGAAGAACTTGGGCTAAAGAACAATAAAATTGTTCTAAGCGTGAAAATGTCCTCAGTGCAAGATATGGTGGCAGCATCTAAATTACTTGCAAAAAAATCAGAGGGACGTTATGCAATACATCTGGGACTTACTGAAGCAGGAAGCAGTTTACAGGGGATAGTATCTAGCTCAGCAGCATTGGCAATTGTATTGAATGAGGGGATTGGTGATACTATTCGAGTTTCGCTTACTCCGGATTCGGATACACCACGTACAATGGAGGTAGAAGTCTGCAAACAGCTACTGCAATCATTGGGATATAGACATTTCCGCCCTCAAATAACAAGTTGTCCAGGTTGTGGCCGAACTTCCAGCACTTTTTTCCAAGAACTGGCAAAAGAAATCAGTCAGCACATAGATAAAAGTATAAAAGAGTGGAGAGTGAAATATCCAGGTGTAGAGAAATTGAAAATAGCAGTTATGGGCTGTGTAGTTAATGGCCCGGGTGAAGCTTCTCATGCTGATATAGCCATTTCTCTCCCAGGCAAGATGGAAAAAAACGTAGCACCAGTTTATATAGGAGGTGAATATAGTCATAGTTTACAAGGAGATAATATAACAGATGAATTTATTAAAATACTTGAAGATTATATAAAGAAGACATATTCTGGATAAATAAATCAAAAACCTCTTTAAATTTGCTATACAGCTGAAATTCCGTTACAAAAGTAAGTAGTAATTATATATCTGAAACTACACAAAAATGATTATCTCAGACGGAACATTAAAAAAAATGATAGAGAATGGAGAAATTGTATGTACTCCAATTGATAAAGATTCTATTCAACCAGCTTCAATTGATTGTCGTCTTGGAGACCATTTTTTGGTTTTAGAAGACAATCAAATGGATGTTATAAGTTTGGACGAAGAGATTAGCTATAGAGAAATAGTAAGTGATACAATTACTATTCCACCAAAATCTTTTTTATTAGCGACTACCCAAGAATACATAAAGATACCAGATAATGTTGTAGCCTTTGTTGAGGGACGTAGTTCAGTAGGTCGTATAGGTTTATTTATACAAAACGCCGGATGGGTTGATCCTGGATTTGAAGGAAGAATTACTTTAGAACTTTACAATGCGAGTTCACTACCAATCAAACTTCAAGCTGGTAAACGTATGTGCCAACTTGTTTTCGGTTTCATGGACAAAAAAGCTGAAAGTCCATATAGAGGAAAATATCAAGGACAAAGTGCTACAGTGGGATCAAGAATACAACAGGATAAAGATAGGAATCATGTAGGAATTGAAGAATTAGAAAAACAGTCAGATAAAGTTAAAAGCAAAGCTTAATATAAATTTATGCATCAGTATCTAAATCTTGTTAGAGAAGTATTAGAGGATGGAGTTGAAAAACTCGACCGTACAGGTACGGGTACAATCTCTGTGTTTGGTGTACAAAAAAAATATGATTTGCGAAAAGGTTTTCCAATGGTTACTACAAAAAAGGTTAGATTTGATGCCATTTTGCGTGAATTGTTGTGGTTTTTACGAGGTTCTACAAATATAAATGATGATCTTACTCAACACACTCCAATTTGGAACGCTTGGGCTGATGAGGACGGAGAATTGGGACCAATTTATGGATATCAATGGCGGAAATGGGAAAAATTCACTGAAGATCGTGAACACGCTGGTCTTTACAAAAAAACTCATATAGACCAAATTCAGAGGGTGTTGGATATGATTAAGAATAATCCAGATTCCAGACGTATTATTGTAACTGCCTGGAATCCATCTGATCTTGATCGTATGGCTTTGCCTCCGTGTCATAGTTTTTTTCAATTCTATGTTGTTGGAGATAGATTAGACCTTCAGCTCTACCAACGTTCAGCTGATATAGCACTTGGCGTACCATACAATATAGCAAGCTATTCAACCTTACTAGCAATGGTTGCAAAGGAATGTGGGCTTCAAGCTGGAATATTTGTTCATACAATTGGTGATGCCCATATATATAGTAATCATATTGAAGGATTAAAAAAACAGTTAACAAGAAAGACTCTCACGCTTCCGACACTAAAAATAGCCGACAAAGATTTCTGGGACCTCGAAATAGAAGATTTTGAGTTAATGGACTACAATCACGATAAATTTATTAAATTTCCTATAGCCGTTTAAATGAAACACCAGATTTACATTATAGTAGCAATAGATGAGAATAAAGGTATGGGAAAGGATGATTCATTGCCTTGGAAACTTAAGAAGGAAATGCAATATTTTGCCGAAACAACAAAAAAAACTAAGGATAAAGAAAAAAAGAATTTACTAATAATGGGACGCACAACCTGGGAGTCCATTCCTGAACAGTATAGACCACTACCGGATCGTGATAACGTGGTTTTGACTCGAAATTCAGATTATGAGGCAGATGGGGCAACTGTTGTGCATTCAATCGAAGAAGCTCTTAATCAAGCGGATCAAAATACAGAGAAAATATTTATTCTAGGTGGTGCAAAAGTATTCGCTGAAATGATCTCCGATCCAATTATTGACGGGCTTTATATTACTCGTATACATCATAATTTTCATTGTGACGTATATTTCCCTGAAATACCTAAAGAATTTTCTCAAATCAAACAGATAGGTTCAGAAAAAGAAGGGGATCTAAAATATGATTATTTATTCTACAGCAGATAGATCAAGCCTCCTAAACACATCTTTTACAATTTCCTCTCAGTTGAGTTTCTAGATGATATAAACCGGCTAACATCAGAAGTAAGCTTACGATTTTAAATATAAGATTATAAGTAGTGAAAAAATTAAGCCCAACACTGAGTCCAAAAAGTGAAATAATTGGGATAGTACAAGTAGTACAAAATACAGTGAAAGTGCCAATAATAGCACCTAGACTAGCTATTCCAGCAGCAGCATTTTTATCAGCATGACGCTGTTTAGACAACATTATCACACCACTAAACATCAGCGCGGTTAGAAGACTTAACAGTATAGAAAAAATCAAATTAATAGGAGTCATATTTCCACCAACGATGCAGGCAAAATCACGCGTACCTGGCAATTTGCTCATAAAATAATAATTCATATCAAAGAACAGCACTGTCACACCAACAAAAACAAAAAGATTTGTCGGTTCTTTTAGACTTTCAAATATTTTTAGTCTTTTCATTTTTGTAACTCAGATTCAATAGCTTCTTCAAAAACTCTATATGGTTGTGCACCAGAAATTACCTTGCCATTCAAAACAAAACCAGGTGTACCACTTACACCAACACTTCTTCCCATTTCACCATCTCCATAAATTTCTTCTTTGAACTTCTCAGATTCAACACAAGTCACAAATTCAGATCTATCAGCCCCCAATATTGCAGCATAATCCGCATATGTATCTATACTAAAACCATCTGAAATTGTCTCAAATATATGGCTGTGCATATCAAAGAAAGCTTCATTTCCAAGTTGGTCTCTAGTACATTCGGCAGCAAGTGCAGCTTCATAATCTCCCTTATATCCAAGTAAAAAATCTTTATAAACAAACTTCAATTTACCTGTATCAACATATTTCTCTTTAATTAATGGAAGAGTTTCGTTGAAAAATTTACTACAATATCCACATTTATAATCTGAAAATTCTACCAAAACAACAGAAGCGTCTTCCTCTCCCATATAAGGTTGGTTCTCAACTAAATCATCCATATTTATTTCTGCGACAGCTCTGTCAGCGCCCTGCGTTCCATTCACATAAGCTTCAATACCTTCTTGAATTTGAGCGGAAAGATCATTAGGCGCAGGAGCTGTTATTTGAGAGGCGAAATAGATCAAAGAACCGGAGATCATAACTGCAGCAAATATTATTGCCATACTTAAATTACTTTTATTTTTTGCCATTTGAAATGAGAGTTAATTTTATTTCCGAGAAAGTATAAACCAAAAAAGATTTTAAAGAAAGATTAACAAAAATCATCAATCATTTAATAAAAATTTAATAAAACTTTGCTATGAATTGATCATTCATTACGCTAATATTATTAACCCAACCATAATGTATGAAATGACACTAAAATCTCTATCAAAAAAAATTGATATATTGGCAAATACCATGAAAGAAGGTTTTGATTCAGTTGAAAGAAGATTAATCTACATGGATCATAATATTAATCAGATGGAAGAAAAGCTTGAAAGAAGATTTATGATGATTGATGTAAGATTGAATGGAATTGATGATAAACTTCGTGAAGTAGATGAGCATTTTGAAGACATAGATAGACATTTTGAAGACATAGATAGACATTTTGAAAAGATAGATAAGCGTTTTGAAAAGATAGATAAACGTTTTGAAAA
>CAYORB010000029.1:0-14078 GCA_964406295.1 uncultured Candidatus Peribacteria bacterium
TTTTTGCGATTTTTCCGAAACCAAGGCAAGCTTTTCGCTGGAAAAAGCGTTAAGCTGGTACTTGATAAAATTAATTAGATAAGTTCAATAAGAAAAACACAAGTTTATAGTAAAACCCTTGGAATTCTTTGATTCACCCTGGTTGTAATTTCATAATTTATAGTACCTGCCCATTTTGCAAAATCTTCGGCACTAATTCGCTCTTCTCCTTGTTTACCAATCAAAACAACCTCATCTTCAATTTGCGCATCAGGTATATGCGTAACATCAACCATAATAATATTCATACAAATCCTACCACGAATCGCTGCTCGCTTACCTCGAACTAATACATACCCATCTTTCACACCTCTATCATATCCATCGTAATAACCAATTGGTAAAATAGCTAAACGAGTCTTATGAGTAGTTTTATAAGTACATCCATATCCAATATATTCTTCAGCCGCAATTGTTTTAATTTGGGCTATTTTTGTTTTCCAAGTAAAAGCAGGTTTTAGCTCAAATCCAGCATTTCTTTCTTTCAAAAAGGAAATATAGGTTTCATTAGATGGCCACATTCCATAATTTGCAAGGCCTGTTCTCACCATTTGAAAATGAGTTTTTTGAAAAAGAATAGTCGCCGCAGAATTAGCACAATGCTTGATAGGAACATTAATTCCATTTTTTTCCAGCAAAACAATAGCTTCATTGAATTTTTTTAATTGCATTTCAGCGTAAGAATGATCAGTTGTGTCCTCTATATTAGCAAAATGAGTCGTCATTCCTTGAATTTCAATATTTCCATACTGGTTAATATATTTCACATAATCCAGCAGATCTTCAATCATTATTCCCTGTCTATTATTCCCAGTTTCAATCTTTATATGCACCTTCACAAGGCTGCCAATTTCACCCAATTTATCTATAGTTTCACGATTATATGCAACCAAAGCAAAATCACTAGCTAGATACAAATCATCCAGCGGAACATAGCCCAAAATACAAATTGGACAAGTTAAACCAGACTTTCTAAGCTGAAGTGCCTCATATAAGGAATTAACAGTCAGCCAGTCAGCTCCAGCTTCAATAAAAATCTTCCCACACTCAACTAAACCATGTCCATATGCGTTGGCCTTTACACAAGGAGAGAGTAGACAGTCAGTCCCAACTAATTCACGGAACTGGCGAATATTATTTTCCAAAGCAGATCGCGATATTTCCACCCAAGTTAATTCATTCATAGTTTAAAGATTAAGGATCAAGAGATTAACCTACCATTGACCCAAAAACAAGCCTGGACTATAATGGGATCCACCGAGATTTTAACCATTCAAAATGGAAAACAATATGTACAGGGCAGATGTAAAAACAGGAGTAGAAACTACATTTTTTGGCAAAGTAATGATTTTCTTTGCATTGGCAATATTAATTTCAAGTGCCGGAGCTTATATAGGCGGTACTTATTTGATAAAGTATTATCTTAGTGCCCCTGGTTTAATATGGGGTGTTTATATACTGGAGCTGGCATTGATTTTTACAGCACGAACATGGAGTACAAAAACACCATTAAACAGAATTTTATTCGCTGCTTTCGCATTTCTAAGCGGACTTAGCATAGGACCATTAATTTTCTCACTTACAGCAAGTGCCGCAGGTTCAGCACTTTTAGTGAAAGCCTTAGGAGCAACTGGAGCTATGTTTACAGCAACAGCAGTAATAGGTTATACAACAAGAAGAGATCTTAGTGGAATGAGAGGTTTTCTACTCACTGGTTTAATAGGAATTATAATTGTAGGAATTCTAGGTTTTTTCATTCCGTGGAATAATACAATGGAAATGTTCTATTCAGGTTTTGGAGTATTACTTTTTTCAGCTTTCACAGCATATGATTTCCAGAAAATCAAACACTACCCCCAGGATAGATATATTGATGCAGCATTAAATTTATATTTAGATATTTTCAATCTTTTCCTAATGATTTTGAGATTATTAATGGCTTTATCAAGAGACTAATATGAATAAAAATTTACGATTTAGTATAAAACCTTTAGCCACAGCAGCAATAGGAACAAAAGAAAAATTTACTTTCGATGTTTTTGGTGAATTTTCAAATATTAATACAAAGTCCAATGTGAAAGGGGAGTTGGAAATTATGAGATTGGAAGAGGGCTTTCAGGTAACTGTTCGCAATATTGAGCTGGATGTGGAATTTGAGTGTGTAAAAACTTTAAAACCATTTGTAGAGACGGTTAAGGTATCTGAAGCAGATAGAATATTTTTTATTAATTTGCCAAAAGATGTGGAGGATCCTAATGACATTTTCCTTATAGATAATAAAAAGCTGGAATTGGACATTACAGAGCTATTAAGACAAGAAATTATCTTGCATTTTCCACCTAATCCAGTATGCTACGAGAGCTCTAATCAGCTATCCGAGTATTATGTTGATGAAGAAATGCCGGAGAATAAACCATTATCAATACTAAAAGACCTATTAAAATAACAAATCATGGCTAAGCATCCAGTACCAAAAAAGAAGACGACAAAGAGAGTTTCAAAGCAAAGATACGGAAGTTTCCAAACAAAAGTTCTAAAAAAACTTACTAATCTTGTGAATCTAACTACTTGTACCGATTGTGGCGCTAAACGCCTGACACATACTGTTTGCCCTGAGTGTGGTAAATATAGAGGTAGACAGGTGGTTGATAAGCAGAAGAAAATTGATAAAATCACAACGATAAAAGCTTAATTTATGGCTAGCTATCGTCATCTTGCTAGAACTTGTGTAATGCAAACACTTTTCAATATTGAATTCCGTGAACAAGCTGCTCGGAAAACGCTTGATGCAATTTTAGACGAATTTGCTCCAAAAATGGAGGATAGGAAGTTTGCATATGAGACTCTTGATGGTGTCATTGAGCATAAAGATGATATAATCAAAACAATCACAAATTACGCTCCTGAATGGCCAATAGACAAGATCGCAAAAGTTGATAGAGCCATACTTGAGATAGGAGTATATGAAATAGCTTTTTCTGAAGGGGTTCCACCTGTTGTTGCTATAAATGAAGCAGTAGAAATTGCAAAGGAATATGGTGATGAAAGCAGTCCTAAGTTTATAAATGGGGTTCTAAGTAATGTAATGAAAAAATACCATGATAAATGATTATTCAGATCTAGAAAAAAAAACCGGAATTAAATTTGAAAATATAGATTTAATAAATAGAGCTTTTATTCATAAATCATATATAAACGAACATAGAAATGAAGGTTTAAGTGATAATGAGCGTTTGGAATTTTTAGGAGATGCTGTGCTGGAATTAGCAGCAACACATCATCTTTTTGATAAATGTCCAGATCAAGATGAAGGGAAATTAACTTCTTATCGTTCAGCTTTAGTGAAGGGTAAGCATTTAGCAGAGGTGTCAATAGAATTGGAGCTTGGGCAATATCTGTTTTTAAGCAACGGAGAAGAAAAATCAGGTGGACGTAATAAAAAATATATCCTTGCCAATGTAATGGAGGCTTATATAGGTGCTATTTATTTGGAACATGGATATGATGTTGCTGAGAAATTCACAGAGGAATTTATACTCGCAAAATTGGATAAAATTGTAGAAGAAGGTTTACATATTGATGCAAAATCCCAATTTCAAGAATTATGTCAGGAAAAATTGGAAAAAACACCATATTATGAGGTTATAAATGAAGATGGGCCGGATCATGAAAAACATTTTACAATGGGAGCTTACATTGACGGAGAACTTATCACAGAAGGGAATGGAAGTAGTAAACAAAAAGCTGAGGATAACGCAGCTCATAATGCTATAAAAAAGAAAGGATGGGAGTAAAATACGATGAAAAATCTTGTGGGATAGTAGTTTTTCGTGAACACGAAGGGCAAAAGTTGTTTTTGTTGCTGCACTATCCAAACGGACATTGGGATTTGGCAAAAGGACATGTAGAAGAAGGGGAAAGCGAACATGAAACAGCAATGCGTGAACTTGAAGAAGAAACAGGTATTTCAAAAGCAGATTTTATTGATGGTTATCGTGAGCAGATTTCTTATATTTATAGGACACATAAAGGAAAAATATCAAATAAGGAAGTTATATTTTTCCTAGCAAAAACTTCTGATCATGAAATTGAGCTTTCACACGAACATCACAATTCAGTTTGGCTGCCTTACGACAAAGCTATAGAAAAATTAACATTCGAGAACGCAAAACAACTCCTGCGAAAATCAAAAAAGTTTTTATAGGCAAAAATCCCTTGAGCCTAGAAAGTGTTCTGTTAATATAAGGACATGAAAATAAAAATTTTAAAAAAACTAAAAACTAAAAAGGGAGCAATAGTTGCTCCTGTTTTCACTGAAGATCTCAAGAAATTGCCACTTCTTTATGGTGAAAATATTAAATCTTTTATCAAAGATAGAGTTAAAAACAATAAATTTGATGGCAAGGATCAGAAATATGTGACTTTTTTAGACACTAAAGATGCCCCGAATCATCTATTTGTGATTGGTGCAGGGAATAAAGCCGATTTTTCTGCTAATAAAGCCCGTAATCTGGGAGCTAAGATCTCAAAACAAATGAAATTCATGAAAGAGAGAGAGGTTAGCATTCTTTTACCGGATACTTTGATCACTTTTATAGGTGAATTTTTGGAAGGATACATTATGGCACAGTATAACATTGAAATGTTTAAGACTGATGCTATTAAAAAGAAAAACATTAATTTCAATACTGATGTATTGCACCTAATACTGAATTCAGTTACAAAATCATCTAAAGAGGCTGTAGAAAAAGCACAATTGAGAGCTGAAGCAGTAAATTATGTTCGCGATTTAGTGAACAGTCCTGCAAATAAAATAGATGCAGATTTTCTTACAAATGAAGCAAAACGTATAGCGAAACAGAACAGATATAAGAAAGTTTTCTTAGGCCTTAAGGAACTTAAAAAAATGAAAGCGGGGGGAATATTATCCGTTAATCAAGGGTGCAAGCGTGAACCTAAATTGCTTGTCCTTCAACATGATGGCGCTTCCAAACGTGAGAAACCAATTGTTTTAGTTGGAAAAGGTGTGGTTTTTGATACTGGTGGCTATAATCTTAAAAGAGGAGGACATATAGAAGAAATGCATCAAGATATGGCAGGTGCAGCAACAGTAATGGGGATTATGGATGTGGTCAAAAAACTAAAAATAAAGAAAAATATAATAGCAGTGATGCCTATAGTGGAAAATCTTATAAATGAAGACGCTTATAGACCATCGGATATTATTACTATGCTTTCCGGAAATACTGTAGAAGTTACAAATACAGACGCTGAAGGACGAATAATTCTTGCTGATGCTATACATTATGCCACTGAGCTTGATCCTGAGATGATTCTCACAATTGCTACTCTAACAGGAGCTTCTTTTGCCGCATTAGGGCATCGTTATAGCGCCTTGATGGCAAATAACAGTGATTTGATGAAAAAGATGCAAATAAGCAGCCAAAATGTTGATGATTTAGCTTGGAGCTTACCAATTCATGATGATTATCATAAAGAAATTGAAAGCAGTATTGCTGATTTTAGGAATTTTGATAGAGGCAGTGGGGGAGGCGCTGGTGCATCTAAAGCGGCAGCATTTCTCGAAAAATTCGTAAAAGACAATAAATGGTGTCATATAGATATAGGAGGAACAGCTTTTACTACCAGACCAAAGCCATACGAAACAAAAGGCGCAACAGCACATGGATTTCGTATGTTAATTGAGTTTTTAGACAACTAGGATTGTTATATATAGTATTTATTTAACTAATTAAATTTTAGCTAAGTATGTTTGAGGAAACAATCGGCTTGGTCAAAAACAAAGTTTTTGCGATTTTTCCGAAACCAAGGCAAGCTTTCCGCTGGAGAAAGCGTTAAGCTGGTGCTTAATGCAATTAATTAGCTAAATAAAAACAACATTGATTAAATTCCCATACTAAAAATTTCTTGATATGAAAACTAAAAAGTAGCTCCAGTAGTGCAAATGTGATAAGCGTAATAAGAGGCTGTTACAGCTTCAGCAGAACCGGTAATTGCTTGTTTGAATTCAGTGTCGCAACAATCTCCAGCAGCAAAAACCCCTTTTATATTAGTTTCTGCACGTCTATTGATTTTAATTTCTTTATGATCGTTTAACTCTACTCCCATTTTTTCTGCCAATTCAGTCTGAGCATCATGGCCAATAGCCATAAACACTCCTTGCATTTCCATTTCCTCACCATTTTTCAATTTAATCTTTTCTACTTTCCCATCTCCAATTATTTCGGCAATTTCTGTTTCATATAACACTTCAATCTTCTCATTTTTCTCAACTCTAGCCGCATTTAATGGCTCTGCTCTCATGAAATCTTTGCGTACAATAATATAAACTTTACTAGCATGTTCACTCAAGAATAGAGCTTCCTTTGCCGCAGAATCTCCACCACCGACTATACATACAATTTTTTGTTTGAAAAACGCTCCATCACATAGTGCACAATATGAAACTCCTTTGTTTTCAAGCTCAGCTTCTCCAGGAACTCCAAGTTTTCTATGTTTTGTACCTGTGGCGATTAAAATTGTCTTTGATTCATATTTACCACTGGCACTTGTCACTTGAAAATGAGGAAAACCATCTTTCTCACCAAGATTTTCTATGTTTTGTACAATTTCATTTTTAAGTTCAGTTCCAGCATGAAGAGCATGTTCATATAATTTCATTGCCAAATCAGGTCCACTTATGCTTTTCTCTCCTGGCCAATTCTCAACCAAATGTGTGCTTGTAATTAAGCCACCCGGTAGTTCTGCAAAAGTTAAGGTCTTAAGCCCAAGTCTAGTAGCGTACATAGCAGCAGAAAGCCCACTACACCCACCACCGATAATAATAAGATCGTACATAATTATGTTTTAAATTCTAAAATAAGGGTCACTAAAATAGCATATCATAAAGATTAAAAGATTTTTAGTATGATGTTGTTTTTATTGCCTCTGCTAATTAAATTTTAGCTAAGTATGTTTGAGGAAACAATCGGCTTGGTCAAAAACAAAGTTTTTGCGATTTTTCCAAAACCAAGGCAAGCTTTCCGCAGGAGAAAGCGCTAGCCGGTACTTAGCTAAAATTTAATTAGCGGAGGCAATATCATCTATTCTAAAAACTTCTTCACCTTATTCACGCAACTGCCACAGCCTGTACCAGCTCCAGTAAAATCACGTATAAGCTCAAAAGTCGTTTTTCCACGCTTAATAGCGTCTTTTATATCATAATTAGTAACATTACGACACTTACAAATTACTTTCTCAGTAAGAAGCTTTAATCGCTCATTTTGATCTGTTTTGCACAGATAGTCTTCTAGGGCTTTTTTTAGGGCTCTAAGGGCTGGAATGGCAGGGAATTTACCGTTCATGGCAAGAGTGTTGTCCTTAGCTATTGAATAAATATCCTTTTCTTCTAATTTAAGTCCATCATTAACAAACATTCCCATATGCTCAGTTGCCATTTTTATAACAATATCATTATATTTTTTACAGTTATCCTTGCCTTCTTGCTCATATTTAAGGTCTTTAATAGCATCAAAATCAGGCATTTCTTTATCACGGCGTACATTAATCCAAATTTTGATAACATTTAAACCATCTTGAGACCTTGCCTCTCCAAAACCATCTGATTTAATTTCTTTTTTATTCATTAAATCTATTGTAGCCAAAAATAAACAAAAGGAAAACCCGCAGCTTGCGCCGCGGGTTTTCCCCCCTCATTCCTATGAAAAATGTCTAATCGTACTTAAGGTTTTGTTGACATATATTTTAGGACCCATCATACCTTGGTCCAAGAAAGTTTATTTACCTAGTAGACCAGCGTTAGCCATTCTATATAGAAGTAAAGCAACTTCTTTTCTTTGTACTAGATCATTAACTCCAAGAGTGTATTGACCAGTCATTTCGTTATAATGTTCATCAACCAAATAGTTTTGGTATGCAATGTTTGCATAGTTAAGCATCCAAGCGTGTGCAGGATTTCCAGCATCTATATCAGCATATGGAGAGAAATTTCCAGATGCTGCGATATATGAACCAGAGAACTTACTAGCAGCCTCCAAAGCAAGCTTTAGGAATTCGATTCTAGTGATATTATTATCAAGTCTAGCTTCTCTTCCATTTGCACCTTGATAACCATTTAAGAAATTTTCAAGGACAGCAGTTCTTACATAAGGCATGTACCAAGCATGTGCTTGTACGTCTACAAATCCAGCATTTGAACCGTCTATAGGACGAACAGGTGCTTTAGTTGCAAGGAATACAGTCTTTAGAGTTTCAGCTCTATTGATGTAGTTATAAGGACCAAAACTTCCATCTTGGTATCCACTGAAGAATCCAGCTTTAGATACGTATTCAATAGCAGCACATGTTTCTTCATCTGAGTAAGCTAGTTGAACAGTATCCCAGTATCCACCACAGTTAGAAACAACAGGTGCAACTTTTTCAACAGGTACTTCAACAACAGGTTTTTCTTCAACAGGTTCAACTATAACAACAGGTTTTTTGTATATAACAGGATTTCCAGCTCTACCAATTGCAAATCTTCCGATTTCGTTTTCTTTTCTGTTGCTTGAAGAGTTAGATGTTAGCTTATATGTGTACATACCGTCGCTTAGTCTTTTATTATCATCATCAAGACCATTCCACTCGTATGTATGACATCCAGCATTCAATTCTTCGTCTTCTAGAACTTCAGCTTCAGCACTACCACTTGTAGATCTATTTTCGAATACTTCTAGAGATACTTCAGTATCATCTTCATCAATACAGAAAGAAACTTCTACAAAAGAACTGATTTCATCATCAAATACGGCAGGAGCAATAAAATCATTAGTGATATTTGATTTGTTATCTGAAACTCTATCTTGTTCTACATCGATTTCAATAAACTCAGTAGAGAAAACGTCATCATCAGTTCTGTTTTCAGCAGTAACTTTTATTCTCCAACCACCACCAGAAACAGCGTCATCACCTTCTCTATCTTTACCATCCCATCTAAATGCATAGTAACGATTTTTGCTAACAGGTTCATCTTTAACTAGAGTAACTTCTTTTTGGTTACCACGGTAAACTTCAACAGTAATGTTTGAAGTAGCACCTGTTCTAACCAATACGTCTAAGAATTCATCTTCACTTGTATCAATAGATTCTTTAGTTACAAATGTTTCAAGAATTTCTTGTTCTTGGTAACGAACTTCAACTGGCATTTCAACTTTATCAGCATCAGCCAAGATAACTAGAGTCCATACACCTTCACGTATAGCATCACCATCATCATCAATACCGTCAAAATTAACGATATAATCACTATCATCAACGAAATCATCATCAGCGATTTCAATTACTTCGTTTCCTTTTTCAAATCTAACAAGTAGACGACGAACGTTTTGAGATAAATCAATTTCAACTTCTAATTCTTCTCTTGCAGGATCCCATGAGTTTGAAGGGTCAAGTGTAACGTCTTCAATAACACCATTAGAACTACCTTCTCCTGTTACAACATTTAATTCAATAACTGAGTCGTTAGAACCATCATTATTTTCAGTTGTAATACGAATTCTGTATTCACCGTCAGCAACAATAGTACCGTCAGCTTGTTTACCATCCCATGTTATAGCTAAATTGTCGTCAACATCGTAGAAAGAACCATTTCTTCCTGTAAATTCTGCGAACTCACGAACTACAACACCTTGATGTTCTACTACAACAGTAACGAAAGCCGCTTTTGTAATATCAAAATCAATAGTTGTAGATTGACCGTCATTAGCATCAAAACTAGTAGAACTAGCTTCTATAGTTGTTGAAAATGGAGCATCAGCGTCATCAGAAGTAATATTAAGAGTAGTACTAGCACTTACAAGTTCTGCACCTTCTACTCCAGTTTTTGCGAAAACACGTACAACGTAGTCAGCATCTGGAAGAACATTTGAAAGATCACTTAAAGGAACTGTATTATCATCCGTACCGTAAACTGTAAAAGTAACAGTGTTATCAGTATCAAGAAGTTCAATTGCAACTGGATTAGCCTCAGTTCCAATTAATTGACGAACAACCTCATATTCAGCATGACCTTGAGTGTTGTTTACGATATCTGCATGGAACGTAGCATCTTCTGAAAGATCGAAACTTATAGTAGCTGTTTGACCTTTTCCTGGATTAATAGTTCCATTATTAATTCCAAGGTTAGCACCACTAGAGATAAGACCTGGAGCCGGAGCAGCCGGATCAGCATCTATAGCGAAAACTGTGCTTGTTGAGAATATCCCAACGATGGCTAGTACAGCCATAAATTTTTTGAACATAGTATTCATGTTTAATTTATTAATTATGATATATTAAAGGTTTCTGTAAAGGTAGGCTGTAATAATATATACAAATGGAAATTTGTCAAGTACTTTCTACAATTAGAAACTATTTTGTATATATAGCAACGTTGTGAGTTTAGAAATGTTACAAAAAAAGCCTCAGACTATACAGTCCGAGGCTTTTTCGATTCATCTATTTTTCTTACACCTTACAACAACCCTGCAAGATGTAATCTATATAACATTTGAACTACTTCAGCTCTATTTACAACAGTAGAAGGTGCAAATCTATCTCCACCAACTGGGTCATAGAGACCATATTTATCTGATTCTTTAACATAAGTGAAATACCAATCACCAGATCTCACATCACTATATCTACTAGCTACACCACCAAATTTATAAGTAGTAGCCGTTTTCAGACTTTCAAGAACTATTTTTAGTGATTCTACCTTATTTACACCATCACCAGGCCTAGCAGTTGATCTACCAGCATCTCCAACGAAAACACCCAATTCTTGTCCTCTCTTCAGATACCCCATGTACCATGCTCCAGGAATAACGTCTGTATAACCAAGCGTACTACTAGCAGAAGCTTCTCCAAGACCAGTCGCCTCTAGAGCTACTTTTAGCAATTCTACTCTGTTTATTGGATCATAAAGACCAAATTTCCCATCAGCATAACCTTCGATCACTCCTGATTCACGTGCCCATGAAAGAGCAGAACAGTATTTTGAATTTTCATTCACATCTGTGAAACCAGCACATTTTTCAGCAACAACGGGAGTTGCAGGTGTAACAGGTGTTACAACAGGAGTTACCGGTGTAACAACGGGGTCATTATCATCACCATTATTTAGCGGACCTCCTTCAACATTTCCAACAACACCTACAACGAAAATTCCTTCTTCAGTTTCAGTACTTCTATCTTTTGAAACGATTTTATAAGTATAAAACCCTCTTGATAGCTTAGTTCCACTTGAATTTTTACAATCCCATGTGTAGTTGTAATCTCCCGCTTCTTGATCTTTTTCATTCGCAATTTCAATAACTTTAGATCCTGAACCAGTTTTTCCTTTGTGGATACTTACAACAACATCAGCAGTATCATCCAGAGTATATCCAATTTCCAAATCCTCATCACACTCAGTTGCTACAGGATAAATATAATCATGAGTAACATTTGATTTAGTGCTAGACACTTTTTCTTCAGCAAGATCAAAACTAACTTTCTTTTTATTATTTTCATCTTCTTTAACTTCATTTGCAGCAAGCAATTGAATATCCATATCATCATCATAATCAAAGCCATCACCATTAATCTCAATCGCATACCATTTATCTTCTTCAACTTCCATTTCTTCAACAATCTCATCATCTTCGTCATTGTCTACCATATAATTAAGAGTGATTCTTCCTGGATCATTCAATTTCACTAATGCATAAGTAAGTTCACCAATATCATTATCAATTTTCTTCTTTGATAAAAGGAATTCATCAATACTTGGTTTTTGATATTTAAGAGATCTTGTAATACCAGCCAATAGATTTCTACCATTCACTTGAGAACGGAATTCTATTCTCCATGTTCCAGCATCAACATATTCATCATCATCATCAGTACCATCCCAAGTAAATTCTACAGAATCCTTTCCTTCATCAATATCATCTTCATTATATAATTCAATTTCAACATTACCTCTAACTGCGAACACTTTTAGATCCACATTGTCCACTTCAGTATCAGCTTCACATTCCATATCATCATCTTTTCCAGGTTCAAAATCAGAAGAAGGGGTACATTTGATATTATCTATATGAGCATTGTCACTTGGAAAATCAATACCATCATCATCTATACTTACTTGTTTTTCTTCCATGCTTACACCTGTCTTAACATCAGATACGACAACAACTAAGTTATAGTCACCAACACCAAGTTTAGTGCTTCCAGTGTTATTATAACCATCCCATTCTATTTCATGACTAGTATTAGCAGCATATTCAGTAACACCTTTGAAACCAGGAAACTCTCTTAATACAAGACCATCAGCATTACGAACTTCTACAGTAATTTTAGCTAATCTAGTATTTGTGAAAATTATTTTTTGAATTTCACTATCAGGATCAAATGAAACTGGAGTAACACTTAGACCTGAAATCCCAGGACGTGAAGTATTAGTATAAGCAACAACAAAATCCTTTGTTAATGTAGTTGTTTCAACATTAGGTGCAGTACCAGTTAAAAGAGTAAGAGTTGCAGTATAAGTACCAGGTTCTACATATTTACCATTATGTTGACCACTCCATTCAAAAGTATTTGATTTTGCAGCATTAACTGTTTGAATTCCTCCCATTTGAGCATCATGCTCATTTTCAATCTTAAGACTGGCACTTGTAGGCTCAACACCTAGTTCATAATAAAACTCTATATCCTTAGTTGTATCTGTCACAGGAATAAAATCATGTGGATTGTCTGTAATAGTAAAAACAGTAGAAAGTTGTGAAACAGACACTATTTCTTCATCAATAAATACCGCATCCACAATAGCTATTGCAGGATCAGCATCACTAAAAGCTCTTATACGGATTTTATATTCACCATCATCAAGAACTACAGCAGGATCAGCAGCATTTTTACCATCCCAATCAACAGTATGAGTACCAGCAGGAAATTGATCACCACCCTCTGCAGCAATTTCTGCTCTATTATCAAGCAATGTACGAACTACAGTATCAGCAGCATCTAAAACCTCAATAAGAACAGCCGTATCATCCTCAGCAGTTGTATAAGTAAGAGTTGCATGGTTTGCGGCAACGTCTTCATCTAAAGGATTAAAACTTTCTTTATCACTTACTAATCCACTAATAGGAGTTATAAGTGCAAAAGGAGCAGAAACAACGGTTTCTTCTTGCTTTGCATCTTCAGTAGCTGTGTCGTCAGCATATTCTACATGTACTTCCGCAGTATAATCAGCGGCATCATCACAATAATCCATATCTCCTTCTCCACACATTCCATCCCATGTATAAGGTCCAGCAGGGATAGCTGCAGGAACCACAGCTCCTTCTTCATCAACACCAACACCCCATTCAACTACAAGTCCATCATCATCAGCAATTTCAACACCACCTTTTAAAACCTTGATATATCCTGTTGAGGTAGCAAGTTCAGCATTTGTATCATCAAAAGTGACACTAATAGTGGATACTCCACCCTGTGCTGGATTAAAAGGAATTGCTTCTACGCCAGCCTCTGTAATTAGTGATTCTTCTACATCAGCAAAAGCTACAGATGGAGCCATGCTTGCAAACAATGCAAACACACTTAGTAATGAAAGGATTTTTTTATACATATAATTGTAATTAATATAAAACTTAGAAATTGATATTACATAACATGCACGCAAAAAGTCAATAGCATTTTCCATAGTCACATTTGCATCACTTGTCTCATATGCAAGTTTGATCTTGTTTACTAAAGTGTTGGAGCTAGCAAAGCAAGAGTGATCCTCGGGGATTATGAGTTTGGGGATTATTGCTAAATATTTAGTTTTCTCCCTCTAACTCTCTATCTTTTATCTTGAATCAGTTTGCTGTAATCCTCGGGGATTTTGGCGGTAATATGGTCGCTAAATTTCACCAATAGCTGGTATTTGATGAAAACTGTGGCTTTTTAAAATAAACCGACTTGACATGAAATTTAGATTTTTGAAAATTGCGTAGTTTTTGTTTCTC
>CAYORB010000030.1:0-2691 GCA_964406295.1 uncultured Candidatus Peribacteria bacterium
TATTTTTTTGCTCATTTCTAAATAAACTGTTAAGGCTTTTTAGAATTATAAGATTAGATTGTTCTGATGATGCTCCATGTGTAGGAGTGTTTATGATTGATTGTAATTTCTTTCTTTGTTTATTAAACCTTGGTGTTTGACTCTCTCCTTCATAGATTTGATTAACTAAATTACTAAATGAAGATATTGCTTGATTTTCGCTCTGAGTACCTTCTCTAAGAAATTTAAGAGACAAAGCGTTAATACTATCTAATGAGCTTGATAAATTTCCCCCATTTTCATTTCTTATAAATTCTCTACATGCGGTGATTAAGTCATGATTTTCTTCACATCCAAGATTCAATGCTTTTTCTAAAATTTTGTTTACTTTTTCTAGATCCTCCTTTCTTTTTTCATTTTCTGCAGCAGATTTAGCTTCTAATATGCATTGGTTTAGTATAGAAAGATTTTCATTTACAATATCTTGAATTACTTTAGTATTACAATTGCCCTTTAAAGCATTTATTAAATTTGATTTGGCGCTTTCAAATTGTCTTTTTAACTCATCACTAGGAGAATGTATATTAAACTCATCTTCTCTACTTTTCAATTGACTTGATATATGAGAATCAGTGAAATCTACAAGAACATTTTCATTGTTTCTAGCTCTACAAGTAAAGTCGTATTCTATTCCATCAATCTCAGGAACCAGCATAAAATTATTATCTGTACATAGATCAAATACAGCGTTAAATGGATTAGAAATTACTAATTTATAGTGTATGTTTTCATCAACATTTGCATTAAATCTCTTACCATTTGGCCTTAATCTCCATCCTTGAGAAGTTAATTGTATGTAAATTTCTTCATAAACGCGTACTGTTGGATGATTATAGATACTATTTAAATCACTTATTAAAGCCATCCATGCTTGACTAGTTACAGTGTCTGCTTTAATAATTGATTCGATATCATTTTTCACATCTTGTACTGAAGGCTTGATGTCTAAATGAAGATTTAAAATTAATTCCAAATCTTCATTACTTTCGCGTAATTGATCTACTTGTTCAGATGAAAGTGTGTTATTTATAATTTCAAATTCGTCTATTATAGATTTACGTTCTTCTGGAGTCGCACTTTCTTTTAATTGTATATCTTCGATTTTCCTTTTTAAGTTATTGGCTCTTTCAATCCTCTTATTATCAGTAATAGTACCTAGGACACCTATCATCTCATTTATTTTCAATAAGTCTTCCTCAAGAAGATTGTTTTTAAGTTCATCTTTTCTTGGTTCTGGTTCTTGTGTTGTAGAATCTTTTGTAGCTCTTATTCCATACTGTTCATTCAATAATTCTGTTAATTCTGTTAATTCTGATATTTCAGGAATTTTTTCGCATTGACTAATCAATGAATTGTAATTTGAGTCGCTTAGGCCTCCATTTTTAAGTATAGATTCAATATTATTTGATAAAGCAGTTCTCCCCCTGTCTCTATTAACTCTAGCACTTCGTTTATCTATAATATTTAAAATTCCTTGTAAAATTTGAATCTCATCATCAGAAAGAAGATCACTTTCTGATCTATCTGCAGATCCAGCTCCATGTCTTATAGTTAATGGTTGTCTTAAAAATCCTGATTGTATCACTTCATGTGGCTTTCCTGTATTAGCTCTTATAGTAGTTAAATCCCCTGTATTTTGTGAATATGCCTCTTCTGCATTTATAAATCTTTTTAAAAGCTCATCTACCTCATCACTTCTTGGTTGTATTGGCTTAGAATGTACTTGTGCCTCTCCGAATACTTCACGTATACCTGGATAAACACCTGTTAAGATATGCTCCAATGTGTCATTGCCACCAACTGGAGCTTGAGATAGATCTCTAGCTAAAAAAGCGTCTTGAGTACCTTCTACTTCTGGAAAATGAGGAAGTGGAGGTATTGGTGGAAGAGGTGTAGATTCTTGTGTTGGATCTTTATCTGCTTCCATTCCTTCCAGGTTTACTGCTTCTTCATACCTTGAAAGATCTACAAATTCTTCATCTTCATACCCTGAAAGATCTACCACATTGTCAAGATTTATAATATCACCTTCATTTGGATCTACAAGATCTACAGGCTCTCCAGCTTCGTTAAAATATGATTGTGTACTTCGACCTCTAGGTTTAGTTTCAGGATCTTCAGGTGGTGTATTAAGAGAAAAATCAAGCTCATCAGTTTGGTAAAGCCCCTCATGACCATTACCTTCAAACTCTAACTCGCTCCAATCAAGTGAAGAACCAGGTACTTCATATTCATCTGCTGGTGGAGGTGTAATTATGCCATTTCTAAACTCTCTAACTTCACCCTGAACAGCATCACTTAAATTCCTAAAACTTCCTGCACTTATAGCGCCTATTTCTAAAGTTGTTTGTGCAACTTGTTTAACATCTTCTCCAAAATGGCCTTCACCTAAAACCTGCATTGCAGATCTTCGTTCTGGTGTTAAATCTATTTGCAAACTGGTATCACCAAGAATAGCACTTCCGTTACCATTTCCATTAGTACCTGATGATACTTTAGGAAGTGGTGGCATATCACTAATAGGTAAAATTAATGGTTCTGTTGCACCATGTCTGCCATTTCCGTTGTTACCGTTACCATTTCCATTGCCGTTTCCAGGCAGAGCTTCTGAGGCTTGAGATCTTATAGCACGTATTTGATCCAATGTAGCAA
>CAYORB010000030.1:2791-4594 GCA_964406295.1 uncultured Candidatus Peribacteria bacterium
TTATAAAAAGTCAACCTCTTTTGGTCGGCAGTTTCTTCTGTTGCTGAAATTAAGTGATTGATCATCTTTTTCTACCACCACTGCTACGTCTACTCCTGCGACCACCGCTACGTCCTCCAAATCTACCACCTCCTCTATTGCTTCTTCTTCTACCGCCAGAGTTGCGAGATGAACGAACACCTGTTTCTTCACAAATAATTTTAACCTCAGTACCGTCCATGTCTACCCCTTCAAAACATTCCATAACCACATCCTTTGCCTTTTGATCAACTTCAAATATTGTATGACTATTTCTCAATTTTACGTTTCCGATTTCCACACCCCTTAAACCTTTGTATTCGTTTATGAATGTAAGCAGGTCTTTCACATTTAAGCCCGTATCAGTACCGATATTAACTTTGAACCTAGCAAATAAAATCCCAGAATCAACGAACTTGTCGTCCCTATCCCCAACTCGCGAGTTTAAATCTACTGAATTTTGATAATGATCTAAAAATCTATTAAATTCCTCTGAAACGAATCTTTTAATCAATTCATCCCTATCCATATCCTCAAATTTCTTGTTAATTGAAGCTAAATATTTGCCGATCTGACTCTCATTCACCTCAACTTTACAAACTTTATCCACTAAACTGAATAATTGTCTTTCACAAACATCTTCACCTGTTGGAATACGTCCCTGTTCAAAATTCTTACCAATCGCTCTCTCAAGCATTTTGATCTTATATTTCTCACGCATATTCACTATTACCAATGAAATTCCTGAATTCTTAGCTCTTCCTGTACGTCCACTACGATGAACGTATGATTCCACTTTCTCTGGAAGGTTGTAATTAATCACATGTGTCAGCCCACTAACGTCGATTCCCCTAGCTGCTACATCCGTTGCTACCAAAAGTTGGATTTTCTTGTCACGGAATCTGTCCATAACCAAAGTTCTTTGGCTTTGAGATATATCACCGTGTATAGGTTCCGCTGAATAATGATCTTGTATCAATTTGTCAGCAATCTGCTGAGTCTCTCTTCTAGTTCTACAAAAAACTATCCCATGTATCTCAGGATTTACATCAGCAATACGTCTCAATGCCTGATAACGATCTTTCTCATGCACCATGTAGAAAAAATGCTGTACGTTGTCCGCCCCTTTATTCTTATCACCAGCGCTAATATCATCCGGTTTTTTCATATAGTTACTAGCAATACGCCTAACCTGTTTATTCATTGTCGCTGAAAACAGTAAAACCTGTTTATCCTCTGGTGTGTTTTCTAAAATATCGTCCAATTCCTCTTTGAAACCCATATTTAGCATTTCATCAGCTTCGTCTAAAACAAGCCATTGTATTGACTGAATTTTCAATACTCTTCTATTAATCATATCATTCACTCTACCTGGAGTCCCCACAACTATTTGTGGTTTTCTCTTCAATTCCCTAATTTGTTTATCTATACGTTCACCACCATAAACAGCTGCTACTGAGCCTGGTGAGTATTTCAAAAATTTCTCTATATCACTTGCAATCTGTATAGCCAACTCACGCGTTGGGCAAAGAATCAGTGATTGTACGTTAGTGTCAACCTCATCCAATTGATGAATAACTGGTAAAGAAAAGGCTGCAGTTTTACCTGTACCAGTCTGTGCCAATGCAACTAAATCGTTTTCAGAATTAATTAAATGTGGGATTGTTTTTTCTTGAATAGGTGTTGGTGTCTCAAAACCGATTTCTTCTAAGGCCTGTAAAATCATAGGATTCAAGCCAAGATCTCTAAAAGTGCTCATGTATATTGTTTTATGCGTTTAAATCG